>NZ_BCBI01000009.1:0-130484 GCF_001320565.1 Pseudomonas sp. NBRC 111132 | reverse complement strand
AACATTGCCGGCTTCTACGCGGTGTACCACGGCCCGGAAGGCCTGCAACGCATCGCCCAGCGCGTGCACCGGCTGACCTTCATCCTGGCCGCCGGCCTTGAGGCCAAAGGCATCAAGCGGCTCAACCAGCACTTCTTCGACACCCTTACCCTGGATGTTGGCGGGGCGCAGGCGGCCATCATCGAAAGCGCCGAAGCGGCGCACATCAACCTGCGCATTCTAGGGCGCGGGCATTTGGGCGTGAGCCTGGATGAAACGTGCAACGAGCATACGGTGCTGCGCCTGCTCGATATTTTCCTAGGCGTGGATCACGGCCTGGAAATCGCCGCCCTCGACCAGTTGGCCCTGCCTGAAGGCATTCCCGCCAGCCTGGTACGGCGCACCCCCTTGCTTGCCCACCCGGTATTCAACCTGCACCACAGCGAAACCGAGATGTTGCGCTACCTCAAGCAGCTGGAGAACAAGGACCTGGCGCTTAACCAGTCGATGATCCCGCTGGGCTCCTGCACCATGAAACTCAACGCCACCAGCGAGATGATACCCATCACCTGGCCCGGTTTCGCTCACCTGCATCCGTTTGCCCCAGCGTCCCAGGCCAGCGGGTACAAGGCGATGATCGACGAGCTGGAAAGCTGGCTGTGCGCGATCACAGGCTTCGATGCCATCTGCATGCAGCCCAACTCCGGTGCTCAGGGCGAGTACGCCGGCCTGATGGCGATAACCCGCTACCACCGCAGCCGTCACCAGCCGCAGCGCACGTTGTGCCTGATCCCGTCGTCAGCGCACGGTACCAACCCGGCGTCAGCGCAGATGGCTGGCATGGAAGTGGTGATCGTCGATTGCGACAACGATGGCAACGTCGACCTGGCCGACCTCAAGGCCAAAGCCCACGCGGCGGGGGAGCGCCTGTCGTGCCTTATGATCACCTACCCCTCGACCCATGGCGTGTACGAAGAGGGCATACGCGAAATTTGCGAGGTGGTGCACCAGCACGGCGGCCAGGTGTACATGGACGGTGCCAACCTCAATGCCCAGGTGGGCTTGGCGCGCCCGGCGGACATTGGGGCCGATGTTTCGCACATGAACCTGCACAAGACCTTCTGTATCCCCCATGGCGGCGGCGGCCCGGGCATGGGGCCGATTGGTATTCGCGCGCACCTTACGCCGTTCGTCGCCAGCCACCCGGTGGTGCCGGTGCCGGGGGTGGACCCGAACAACAGCGCGGTCAGTGCCGCGCCCTGGGGCAGCGCAAGCATTTTGCCGATCAGCTGGATGTATATCGCCATGATGGGCCCGCAGCTGGCCGATGCCAGCGAGGTAGCGATTCTCTCGGCCAACTACCTGGCCAGCCAGCTGGGAGGTGCTTTCCCGGTGCTCTATCGCGGGCGAAACCAGCGTGTGGCGCATGAGTGCATCCTCGACCTGCGGCCGTTGAAGGCCCTGACCGGCATCAGCGAGGAGGATGTCGCCAAGCGCCTGATGGACTATGGCTTCCATGCGCCGACCATGTCGTTCCCGGTGCCGGGCACGCTGATGGTGGAGCCGACCGAAAGTGAATCGAAGGCCGAGCTGGACCGGTTTGTCGAGGCCATGCTGGCGATTCGGGCGGAAATTGCCGAGGTGCAGGAGGGCAACTGGCCGGCGGAGAACAACCCGCTCAAACATGCGCCGCATACCCTGGCGGATGTACTGGGGGTGTGGGACAGGCCGTATAGCCTGGAGCAGGCAGTGGCACCCAGTGCTCATGCGCGCCAGCATAAGTACTGGCCGGCGGTGAACCGGGTGGACAACGTGTATGGGGACAGGAATTTGTTCTGTGCTTGTGTGCCGGTGGAGGCGTATCGCTGAGTTCGGTGGAGGGTGCGTCGCGGGCGCTTGCCCGCGAAGCAGACGACGCGGTTACTCGGCTACCGCATTCTTCGCCAGGATGGCATTGGCCAGCTCCATGTCGGACGCTTGCATCCCCGGGTTCTCTGCCCGTGCCTGGCGCATGGCCGCTTCCAGGAACGGCCCGCGAATCGCGCCTTCGCTGGCGACGAAGCTGCTGGCGTCATCCTGCGCGGCCACGACCAGCTTGTGGTCGCGCGAGGTCAGGTAGCTCGATGCCGTAGTGGCACCGGAAGTCATCACGTTACGCCAGAAGGTATCGGCCATGGCCGAGCCGATAGGCAGCGAGAGCAAGGCAGCGGCGGCGATGGCGGTTTTGAGACGCATGTTGAAACACCTCGAAGGGTGAGGGTTGAAGATGCGCGGTTGGATCTTTTCGGACGAGGCAAGTTCCTTGAATACAAAGGACTTTTCGTCAGTTACAGACGCGTAGCACTTCCTCCGCACGGGTCTGTCCGCTAGCCACCTTTGCTTCTCCGCAGCGACGCAGGTCAACCAGGCCGTCGGCCAGTGCCTGGCGCCGTAAATGTGCCAGGTCGGCGTGGGGACCGATCAATGCACGCAGGCTTTCGCTGGGCTGCAACAGCTCGAACAAGCCCGTGCGCCCATGAAAACCGGTGCCTCGGCAGGTTTGGCAAGTGGCTGATGAACGTGCCTGGCAGTCCGTGCACACGGTGCGCACCAGGCGTTGGGCCATGACCCCGATCAGCGTCGCCTTGATCAGGTAGTCGGCTACGCCCAGCTCAAGCAAGCGTGTGATTGCTGCGCAAGCATCGTTGGTATGCAGGGTCGACAGCACCAGGTGCCCGGTCAGTGCAGCTTGCACCGCCACCAGGGCGGTTTCGCGGTCACGGATTTCGCCGATCATGATGATATCCGGGTCCTGGCGCAGCATGGCCCGCACGCCGTTGGCAAAACCCAGGTCCAGCGCGGGCTGCACCTGCAGCTGGTTGAAAGCAGGGTCGAGGCGCTCGATGGGGTCTTCGATGGTGCACAGGTTGACCTGCGGCGTGGCCAGCAGCTTGAGGCTGGCGTACAGGGTGCTGGTCTTGCCGGAACCGGTGGGGCCAGTCACCAGGATAATGCCCTGGCGCTGGTGCAGCAGGCCTTGCCACTGGGCCAATTGCTGGCCTTGCAGGCCGAGGTGGTCGAAGCCCTCCTGCAGCTGCTGCGGGTCGAACAGGCGCAGCACCAGTTTTTCGCCAAACGGGGTGGGCAGGGTGGATAGCCGCAGCTCCACTTCACTGCCGTCTGGCAGGCGGCTTTGCAACCTACCGTCCTGCGGCCGGCGCTTTTCTGCCACATCCATGCGGCCCAGGTGTTTCAGGCGGCTGACCAGCGCCAGGGTGACGCTGGCTGGGAAGGCATAGACAGTGTGCAACAGGCCGTCAATGCGGTAACGCAGCTGGCCCTGTTCGCGGCGGGGCTCCAAGTGGACATCGCTGGCGCGCTGTTCAATGGCGTACTGCAGCAGCCAATCGACGATATGCACGATGTGCGCGTCGTCGGCACCGGCCTCGGCCTGGCGCTTGCCCAGTTCCAGCAATTGCTCGAGTTCGCCCAGGCTTGTCGACTGCTGGTACTGCGCGCCTTTTACCGATTGGGCCAGATGCTGAAACGACTGCCCGGACTGGCGGATCTGTAGCGGGCTGGCCAGCACGCGCCGAACCGATCTGCCGAGGCTACGGGCCAGGTCTGCCTGCCAGTCATCCTGATAGGGCTGGGCGCTGGCGACGGTAACGCTGGACGCATCGGCGGCGACGATGAGAATGCCATGGCGCTGGGCGAAGGCAGGGGAGATCAAGCCGGCGACCTGGGGCAGGTCGAGTTGCATGGGGTCGATGCGCAAGTAGGGCTGGCCAACCTTGTTGGCCAGCCATTGGCAGAGGTGGTCCAGGTCCAGGGGTTGGCCGGTGTGGTGGCGGTCTTCCAGGCTGCAAGCAGCGATCTGCTCCAGCGGGTGGCCTGTGGGGTGGGTGGTGGCGTGTTCGAGTACTTGCAAGGTGTCGTTGGCATGCAAGCGCTGGTCGGCGAGCAGAGCTTCGAGCACGCAGTTGAGGTCGAGTGCCGGGCTGTCGGGGGTATGCATGGTGGGCGTCCGTGCCTGATGAGAGCGTGCTGATCAAGGCTAGCCGGGCGGCGCAGAGGCATCGGAGGTGAAAGGTTTCGGGGTTTTGCTGCACAGCCACAGCAGCGCTGTCAGACCGCGGCCAGTTCCACCCGTTGCAGGTTGGTCAGGCTTACTTCGCCAACACACACCAGGTTACGCAGTTTCTGCGCAATCACCTCGGCCCGGTGCCAGCTCAAACCGCCGATGCCGACTTCAATGTTCAGCCAGTCTTCCTGCTGGTTGACCTGTACGCTGTGCGGGGTCAGGAATTGCAGGGCGAACAGGTTTAGCACCCGGCACAGGCTGTCAGGCTCGGCTTCGGCCTGCAGGCGATAGTGCACGGTGCTGTGGGCGTTGTTGGCGGCCCAGGCGTCGGTACGGGGCTGTGCGTTCATGCTGGTCTCCGCAAATGTGGGAGAAATTCTTGCACGTTGGTCGGGGTATTTTTTCGCTATGATTTGATCTTTTCGCGGGCTTTGCGAATTAATCAATTCATAGGTCGCGTATTTGGAGGCATATCAATGCACAGCCAGCTGGACGCCTACGATCGCCGTATTCTCGAACTACTGCAAGAGGACGCTTCACTGTCCAGTGCACAGATCGCCGAGCGCGTGGGGCTTTCGCAATCGCCGTGCTGGCGGCGTATTCAGCGGTTGAAGGAAGAGGGGGTAATTCGCGGGCAGGTAACCTTGCTGGACCGCAAGAAGGTCGGCCTGAACACGCAGATTTTTGCCGAGGTGAAGCTCAATGCTCACGGGCGTTCCAACTTCACCGAGTTCACCGAGGCGATTCGCGGTTTTCCAGAGGTGCTGGAGTGCTATGTGTTGATGGGCGCGGTGGATTTTTTGCTGCGGATAGTCACATCGGACATCGAAGCTTATGAGCGATTCTTCTTCGAAAAGCTGTCGAACGTGCCGGGGATTCAAGAGGTGAATTCGATTGTGGCGCTGTCGGAGATCAAGTCCACCACCAGCCTGCCACTGTCGCGGTGAGGCAGCTTCAAACCTGCTGGCGCGGTCCCTTGTAGGAGCGGCCTTGTGTCGCGATAGGGCCGCAAAGCGGCCCCAGCAATATCAGCTTAATTGCACAAATCCTGGGGGTGCTTCGCACCCCTTTCGCGACACAAGGCCGCTCCTACAAAGGCTGTGTTAGCCTCCAGAGGGGATCAAGCCTTGAGCAGGTGCTTCCAGCCGCGGCTCTGGTCAACAGCCCGAGCCTGCTCGATACGCGCTTCCAGCACTTCATCGCTGATCGGCAGTTCGGCCAGCTCATGCAGCTTCTTCAGGTCGCCATACAGGCGGTCCATTTGCGGTGCTTCCAGCACCTGGCGGGCGTGGTGCAGCCAGGCCAGCAGTTGCTCGATACGTGGCAACTGCTCGGCCAGGTCTTCCGGGCGCTGGGTGTACAGTGGCAGCTTCAACGCTCGGCCTTCCTCGCCCAGCAGGTGCCCCAGCCAGCTGGCCAGCTGCGCCTTGCCCTGGCGCTCGCCACGGCCCTTGCGCTCTGTGGTCCAGGCGCGGGCCAGCAGCCAGCGCGAGGTTTCCAGTGAGAACTGGCCCCAGCGTACGTCTTCCAGCTCTTCGGCGAACTGCTCGGGCGCGGCGCGGCGGATATCTTCGTCATCGTTGCCGGCCTGAACCAGCGGGCGCCAGTCTTCGAGCAGCGCGTCAAGGCTGGCGCGCAGGTCGCGGGTGGTCGCGCGCGGTGCCGCCTGGCCCAGGCTGGCGGTGAGGGCACGCAGTTCACTCAGGCACTCGACCCAGTCCTGCAGCAGGCGCCAGTGGCCGTTGTGGCGGTACTGCTCGGCAAGGCGCTGGCTGCTGCCCAGCAGCTGCCAGGCCAGGGCGGCATAGGCGTCGTCCAAGGCCATTTCGGCTTCCAGCTCGGTATGCGGCAGGCCCAGCTCGTAGCTGTCCGGCTCCAGCAGTCGGTAGCCGCGCTCGGCCTTGCTGATGTCGCAGGGCATCAGTGGCAGGCTGGCGGCGAGTTCGGCGGCCAGTTCCAGCAATGCTTGCGGGTCACCTTCGCGCAGCTCCAGCTCCAGCTCGCAGATCTCTTCCTTGCGCTTGCCGGCGATCACGAAACCCTGGTCCAGCGCCGCCTCGATCACCACCTTGCTCTTGCCACGGCCCCAGGCGATTTCGGCGTATTCACGGCTGAAGTCGGTGGTGAACAGCGGCTTGATGGTTTTCTTGTCCAGGTTGGCCAACTGCTCGGGCCAGCAAGTGGCGTCCAGCTTTTTCAGGTCGAGCTTGACCTTGTCCAGGCTCCATTCGTACTCGTTGCGCTCGGACAGGCCGGCCACGCTGGTACCGCGGCATTTGAGGGTCTGGATGATGGCGTCGCCATCGCGGCGCAGGCGCAGCGCGACACGGGCGGCGGACAACTCACGCTCGGGGGTGTCGAAGTACTGGTTGAGCAGTTCACGGGTCTGCCAGCCGGACTTGTTGCGCTTTTTCAGCAGAGGGTGCTCGCGCAGGGCGGCAAGGGTCTCGCGGCTGGCGCGGAGCTTCAGTTCGGTTTCTTTGTGCATCACAGACTCGAAAGAGGGGGCGTGGTTGGCGGAGAGTCTACAGCAGTCCGCCCTCAACGGTTTATTCCAGACAGCGGATAGTCCTATGATGGGCAACGCTTCCGAGGAGTACGCGCATGCCGTTGCCGACGCTGAAAGACCAGTTCGCCGCCTTGATCGCCGCGCCTTCGGTCAGTTGCACCCAGCCCGCGCTGGACCAGTCCAACCGCCAGGTCATCGACCTGCTGGCGGGCTGGCTGGGCGACTTGGGTTTCAGGTGTGACATCCAACAGGTCAGCCCCGGCAAGTTCAACCTGCTGGCCAGTCGCGGCACCGGCCCGGGAGGCCTGGTGCTGGCCGGGCACAGCGATACTGTTCCGTATGACGAACAGCTGTGGGCCAGCGACCCGCTGAAGCTGACCGAGGCCGATGGCCGTTGGGTTGGCTTGGGCAGCTGCGACATGAAGGGCTTCTTCGCCCTGGTCATCGAAGCGGTCATCCCGCTGCTGGAGCACGACTTCAAGCAGCCGCTGTTGATCCTCGCTACCTGTGACGAAGAAAGCTCCATGTCCGGCGCCCGCGCCCTGGCCGAGGCCGGCCAGCCTCTTGGTCGTGCGGCGGTTATCGGTGAGCCTACCGGGCTGCGGCCGATCCGCATGCACAAGGGCATTCTCATGGACCGCATCGACATCCTTGGGCGCAGCGGCCATTCGTCGGACCCAAGCCTGGGCCGCAGCGCCATGGAAGCCATGCACGCGGTGATGGGCGAGCTGATGGGCCTGCGCCAGCAATGGCAGCAAACCTACCGCAACCCGCAGTTCACCGTGCCGACCCCGACCCTGAACTTTGGTTGCATCCACGGGGGTGACAACCCCAACCGTATCTGCGGCCAATGTGCCCTGGAATTCGACCTGCGGCCGCTGCCGGGCATGGACGTGGAGCAACTGCGCGCGGCCATTCGCGAAAAGCTGGTGCCCGTGGCGGAGCGTCATGATGTACGCATCGACTACGCGCCACTGTTCCCGGAGGTGCCGCCGTTCGAACAGGCCGCCGATGCCGAGCTGGTACACGTCGCGGAACGGCTGACCGGCCACCGCGCCGAAGCGGTGGCGTTCGGCACCGAAGCGCCTTATCTTCAGCAGCTGGGTTGCCAGACCATCGTGCTGGGCCCTGGCGACATCGCCTGTGCCCACCAGCCCGGCGAATACCTTGAAATGTCACGAATCGAGCCTACCGTGCGTCTATTGCGTGACTTGATTCGGCACTATTGCCTGCACTAAACGTCAATCGAACTGATTCGTTCCTGCCTAGAGGAGACCGCGCGTGACCGCAAGCCTGTTCCGACGATGATTCTGAACGCCCCCTGTATCGCCGTTCTCCGTCCACTTATCCACAGGCCCTGTCATGCCCGATTACGTCAACTGGCTGCGTCATGCCTCCCCGTACATCAATGCCCATCGCGACTGCACCTTCGTGGTCATGCTCCCTGGCGATGGGGTGGAGCACCCTAACTTCGGCAATATCGTCCACGACCTGGTACTGCTGCACAGCCTGGGCGTGCGCCTGGTGCTGGTACATGGTTCGCGCCCACAGATCGAAAGCCGCCTGGCCGATCGCGGCCTGACCCCGCACTACCATCGGGGCATGCGCATTACCGATGCCGCCACGCTGGACTGCGTGATCGATGCTGTCGGCGCCCTGCGCCTGGCCATCGAAGCGCGCCTGTCGATGGATATCGCTGCTTCGCCCATGCAGGGCTCGCGCTTGCGCGTGGCATCCGGCAACCTGGTGACCGCACGGCCGATTGGCGTGCTTGAAGGGGTTGATTACCACCACACCGGTGAAGTGCGCCGGGTCGACCGCAAGGGCATCAGCCGTCTGCTCGACGAGCGTTCCATCGTCCTGTTGTCGCCCCTGGGCTACTCGCCTACCGGGGAAATCTTCAACCTGGCCTGCGAAGACGTGGCTACCCGTGCGGCCATCGAGCTGGGCGCCGACAAGTTGCTGTTGTTCGGCGCCGAGCCTGGCCTGCTGGACGCCGACGGTAAACTGGTGCGCGAACTGCGCCCGCAGCAGGTTGCCCCGCATCTGCAGCGCCTGGGCAGCGATTACCAGGGCGAACTGCTGGATGCCGCAGCCGAGGCCTGCAAAGGCGGCGTGGCACGTAGCCATATCGTCAGCTATGCCGAGGATGGTGCGCTGCTGACCGAGCTGTTCACCCGTGGTGGTGGCGGTACGCTGGTGTCGCAGGAGCAGTTCGAAGTGGTGCGCGAGGCGAGCATCGAGGACGTTGGCGGCTTGCTGGAGTTGATCAGCCCGCTGGAAGAACAGGGCATTCTGGTGCGCCGTTCGCGCGAGGTGCTGGAGCGCGAGATCGAACAGTTCAGCGTGGTCGAGCGTGAAGGCATGATCATCGCCTGTGCGGCGCTGTACCCGATTGCCGATTCCGAGGCGGGGGAGCTGGCGTGCCTGGCAGTGAACCCGGAGTACCGCCATGGTGGGCGTGGGGACGAGCTGCTGGAGCGCATCGAGAGCCGGGCGCGGCAGATGGGCTTGAATACCTTGTTTGTGCTCACAACGCGCACTGCGCACTGGTTCCGCGAGCGCGGCTTTGCGCCGAGTGGGGTAGAGCGGCTGCCGGCGGCGCGGGCTTCGCTGTACAACTACCAGCGTAATTCGAAGATTTTCGAGAAGGCCCTGTAAACCTGTGCCGGCCTCTTCGCGGGTGAACCCGCTCTCACAGGATCTTCACCGGACCTGAGGCTGGCGCTATCCCTGTGGGAGCGGGTTTACCCGCGAAGCAGGCGACACGGCCTGGAATGAAAAACGCCGCCCTTGTGGGCGGCGTTTTCGTTTACACGGTATGCAGGTACCAGTTGTACTCGAGGTCGGAGATCGAGTGTTCGAACTCCTCCAGCTCGCTCTCCTTGCACGCGACAAAGATGTCGATGTACTTAGGATCGATGTACTTGTTGAGGATCTCGCTGTCGTCCAACTCGCGCAGGGCATCACGCAGGTTGTTCGGCAGGCTCTGCTCCAGCTGCTCGTACGAGTTGCCTTCGATCGGCGCGCCTGGCTCGATCTTGTTGGTCAGGCCATGGTGCACGCCTGCCAGCACGGCAGCCATCATCAGGTACGGGTTGGCGTCGGCACCGGCCACGCGGTGCTCGAGACGTACAGCGTCCGCCGAGCCGGTTGGCACGCGCAGTGCGACAGTGCGGTTGTCCAGGCCCCAGCTTGGCGCGTTCGGCACGTAGAACTGTGCGCCAAAGCGGCGGTACGAGTTGACGTTCGGGCAAAGGAACGCCATGGACGCGGGCAGGGTCTCGAGCACACCGCCGACAGCATGACGTAGCGCGGCGTTCTGCTCGGGATCCTCGCTGGTGAAGATGTTGTTGCCATCTTTGTCCAGCACGGAAATGTGTACATGCAGGCCGTTGCCTGCCTGGCCCGGGTAGGGCTTGGCCATGAAGGTGGTGTCCATTTCATGGTCGTAGGCGATGTTCTTGATCAACCGCTTGAGCAGTACCGCGTAGTCGCAGGCCTTGAGCGGGTCGGCCACGTGGTGCAGGTTGACTTCGAACTGCGCCGGGGCGCTTTCCTTGACGATGGCGTCGGCTGGGATGCCTTGCTCTTTCGCGCCTTCGAGGATGTCCTGCAGGCAGTCGGCATATTCGTCGAGGTCGTCGATCAGGTACACCTGGGTCGACTGCGGGCGCTTACCCGAAATTGGCGAGCGTGGTGGCTGCGGGCGGCCGTTCACGTTCTCCTGGTCGATCAGGTAGAACTCCAGTTCGAATGCGGCGCAGATAGTCAGGCCCAATTCATCGAACTTGCTCACCACCTGACGCAGCACTTCGCGTGGGTCGGCGAAGAATGGCTCGCCTTCCAGTTCGTGCATGGTCATCAGCAGCTGGGCGGTGGGGCGTTTTTGCCACGGCTCGTTACAGAGCGTGTCGGGGATTGGATAGCAGATGCGGTCAGCATCGCCGATGTCCAGGCCCAGCCCGGTACTTTCGACGGTGGAACCGTTGATGTCCAGGGCGAAGAGGGAGGCCGGCAGGTTGATGCCTTTCTCGTAAACCTTGTGGAGGCTGGTGCGCTCAATGCGCTTGCCACGCACCACACCATTCATATCTGCAATCAGAAGGTCAACGTAGAGAACCTCAGGATGTTCCTTAAGGAACGCGTTCGCTTCGTTAAGCTGAACGGCACGCGGGGGTACCGACATGATGCAACACCTTTGTTGTTAAAAATATCAATCAAGGGGGGCTTGCAGGACCAGTCAATCGAAAAGCCATACTGATGTCAAGCCAACCCCATGATGCCCTGAAATGGCACATCTACGGCAGATTTGCTGCATATCGGGGCAAAGCATTATCCGCTATTTACCGCGTAAAGGGCTATCTCCGGCGCACCGTGTTTTATTTTTTACGGAGGTGTTGTGTAAAAAAATGAACAAGGCTAAGCTCGGTCTCAACCCAGAACACAATAATACGAGGGTCACATGGTCCGCTTGCCGCGACCTGAAAGCACTGCCTGCGCGGTGTCATCAGGCACATCCGTCGTTTTTGCAAGCATCGTCAATGGCGTGGTCGCCCTGGCCGCAATAATTGACGTTTGGTGCTCCCAGGCCCGCCCTCGTAGCGGCTTGCCGCCCTTCGTTTCGTCTTCCTGCCTTTCGAACTCATTACGGACACAGCTGATTTCAGTGTATCCACTGTGGCTCTGCGCGTGGGTTTTTGCTTTAGCAATCTACTCCATCCAGAATCAAGACGTGGACCACCTTACCTCCTGAGGTATTTATGAGTAACAACCTCGACCAGCTCACCGATTGGTTGAAAGAGCACAAGATCACCGAAGTCGAATGCATGATCAGTGACCTGACCGGCATCACGCGCGGCAAGATTTCGCCCACCAACAAATTCATCGCCGAAAAAGGCATGCGCCTGCCCGAGAGCGTGTTGCTGCAGACGGTGACCGGCGACTACGTCGACGACGACATCTATTACGAACTGCTCGACCCGGCCGACATCGACATGATCTGCCGCCCCGACGAAAACGCCGTGTTCCTTGTACCGTGGGCCATCGAGCCAACCGCCCAGGTCATCCACGACACCTACGACAAAAAGGGCAACCCGGTCGAACTGTCGCCGCGCAACGTGCTGAAGAAAGTCCTGCAGCTGTACGCCGACAAGGGCTGGCAGCCGATCGTCGCGCCCGAGATGGAGTTCTACCTGACCAAGCGCAGCGAAGACCCGGACTTCCCGCTGCAGCCCCCGGTAGGCCGCTCCGGCCGCCCAGAGACCGGCCGTCAGTCGTTCTCCATCGAAGCCGCCAACGAATTCGACCCGCTGTTCGAAGACGTCTACGACTGGTGCGAACTGCAGCAGCTGGACCTCGACACGCTGATCCACGAAGACGGCACGGCGCAGATGGAAATCAACTTCCGTCACGGCGACGCCCTGCACCTGGCCGACCAGATTCTGGTGTTCAAGCGCACCATGCGCGAGGCGGCGCTCAAGCACAACGTGGCCGCCACCTTCATGGCCAAGCCGATGACCGGCGAGCCGGGCAGTGCCATGCACCTGCACCAGAGCGTGGTCGATGTGGCTACCGGCAAGAACATCTTCAGCAATGAAGACGGCAGCATGAGCGCGCTATTCCTCAACCACATTGGTGGCCTGCAGAAGTTCATCCCCGAGGCGCTGCCGCTGTTCGCGCCCAACGTCAACTCGTTCCGCCGCTTCCTGCCCGACACCTCGGCGCCGGTGAACGTGGAGTGGGGCGAAGAAAACCGCACGGTCGGCTTGCGCGTACCGGATGCCGGCCCGCAAAGCCGCCGGGTCGAGAACCGCCTGCCGGGCGCCGACGCCAACCCTTACCTGGCCATCGCCGCCAGCTTGCTGTGTGGCTACATCGGTATGGTCGAAGGCATCGAGGCCAGCGCGCCGGTACAGGGCCGTGGTTATGAGCGCCGCAACCTGCGCCTGCCACTGACCATCGAAGATGCCTTGGAACGCATGGAAAACAGCCGTGCGCTGGTGCAATACCTGGGCAAAAAATTCATTACCGGATATGTCGCCACCAAGCGCGCCGAGCACGAAAACTTCAAACGCGTCATCAGTTCGTGGGAGCGTGAGTTCCTGCTGTTCGCTGTCTGATCAACCCTGGTGCCGCAGGAGCGCGGCGGTCGAATTACGGAGAAGCACATGAGCGTCAACAACCCGCAAACCCGTGAATGGCAAACCCTCAGTGGGGAGCATCACCTCGCCCCCTTCAGTGACTACAAGCAACTGAAGGAGAAGGGGCCGCGCATCATCACCAAGGCCCAGGGTGTGCATTTGTGGGACAGCGAGGGCCACAAGATTCTCGACGGCATGGCCGGCCTGTGGTGCGTGGCGGTCGGTTATGGCCGCGAGGAACTGGTACAGGCGGCCGAGAAGCAGATGCGCGAGCTGCCGTACTACAACCTGTTCTTCCAGACCGCTCACCCGCCGGCGCTTGAGCTGGCCAAGGCGATCACCGATGTGGCGCCGCAAGGCATGACCCATGTGTTCTTCACCGGCTCCGGCTCCGAAGGCAACGACACCGTGCTGCGCATGGTGCGCCACTACTGGGCGCTGAAGGGCAAGCCGCACAAGCAGACCATCATCGGCCGTATCAATGGCTACCACGGTTCCACCTTCGCCGGTGCCTGCCTGGGTGGCATGAGCGGCATGCACGAGCAGGGTGGCCTGCCGATTCCCGGCATCGTGCACATCCCGCAGCCGTACTGGTTTGGTGAAGGCGGCGACATGACCCCGGATGCGTTCGGTGTGTGGGCAGCCGAGCAACTGGAAAAGAAAATTCTCGAAGTGGGCGAAGACAACGTCGCCGCCTTCATCGCCGAGCCTATCCAGGGCGCAGGCGGCGTGATCATCCCGCCGGAAACCTACTGGCCGAAGGTGAAGGAGATTCTCGCCAAGTACGACATCCTGTTCGTCGCCGACGAAGTGATTTGCGGTTTTGGCCGTACCGGCGAGTGGTTCGGCTCAGACTACTACGACCTCAAACCCGACCTGATGACCATCGCCAAGGGCCTGACCTCCGGTTACATCCCCATGGGCGGTGTGATCGTGCGTGACACCGTGGCCAAGGTGATCAGCGAAGGCGGCGATTTCAACCACGGCTTCACTTACTCCGGCCACCCGGTGGCGGCCGCGGTGGGCCTGGAAAACCTGCGCATCCTGCGCGATGAGAAAATTGTCGAGAAGGCGCGCACAGAAGCGGCACCGTATTTGCAAAAGCGTTTGCGTGAACTGCAGGACCACCCGCTGGTGGGTGAAGTACGCGGCCTGGGCATGCTCGGTGCGATCGAGCTGGTGAAGGACAAGGCCACCCGCAGCCGTTACGAAGGCAAGGGCGTGGGCATGATCTGCCGCACCTTCTGCTTCGACAACGGCCTGATCATGCGTGCGGTGGGTGACACCATGATCATCGCGCCGCCGCTGGTCATCAGCCACGCGGAGATCGACGAGCTGGTGGAAAAGGCGCGCAAATGCCTCGATTTGACCCTTGAGGCGATCAACTGAGCACCTGCTAGGCTAGCGATGTGACATTAAGTCGTTACAGGGTCCTGCTTTCCTTGATACAGGGCCTTGTAACTTGCCAGACTAGCGACTGTTTCAGTCGCCGCGCGCTCTGCACCGTAGGTCCTGGCTGCTGAACAGATGGCTAAATAAAAAATTCTGGAGCATGACGCATGAATAAAATGGGCAAGACGTTGCTGGCCGCAGCCCTGATGGGTGCCATGGCTACTGCTGCACAGGCTGACGACAAGGTGTTGAACGTCTACAACTGGTCGGACTACATCGCGCCGGACACCATCGCCAAGTTCGAAAAGCAGACCGGTATCAAGGTCAAGTACGACGTCTTCGACAGCAACGAAACCCTGGAAGCCAAGCTGCTGGCAGGTAAGTCGGGCTATGACATCGTCGTGCCCTCGAACAACTTCCTGGCCAAGCAGATCAAGGCGGGTGTGTACGAGGAACTGGACCGTTCGAAACTGCCGAACTGGAAAAACCTCGACCCCGACCTGCTCAAGGCCGTTGGCGATGCCAGCGACAAGGACAACAAGCACGCCTTCCCGTACATGTGGGGCTCCATCGGCATCGGCTACAACCCGGAGAAGGTCAAGGCCGCGCTGGGTGTCGACCACATCGACTCGTGGGACGCCGTGTTCAAGCCTGAGAACATCGCCAAGCTCAAGAGCTGCGGCGTAAGCTTCCTGGATGCCCCGACCGAAATGCTGCCGGCCGCACTGCACTACCTGGGCCTGCCGAGCAACAGCACCAAGAAAGAAGACCTGAAGGCCGCCGAGGACCTGTTCCTCAAGGTCCGTCCTTCGATCACCTACTTCCACTCGTCCAAGTACATTGGCGACCTGGCCAACGGCAACATCTGCGTGGCCGTCGGTTATTCGGGTGACGTCGAGCAGGCCAAGGCCCGTGCCCACGAAGCCGGCGACAAGATCAAAGTGGACTACATCATTCCGAAAGAAGGTGCCGGTACTTTCTACGACATGGTCGCCATCCCGAAAGATGCCGAGCATAAAGACGCTGCCTACCAGTTCATGGACTTCCTGATGCAGCCAGAAGTCATGGCTGAAATCACCAACGCCGTGCGCTTCCCGAACGGCAATGCTGCGGCTACCCAGTTCGTGGACAAGGACATTACCAGCGACCCGAGCATCTACCCGCCTGCCGAAGTGAAGAAGCAGCTGTACGCAATCGCTGCGCCTGAAGCTTCTGCCCAGCGTGTGATCACCCGCAGCTGGACCAAGATCAAGTCGGGCAAGTAAGCCCGATGCGGCACCTCTGGGCCGGGGATTTCCGGCTCAGAGCCAGTGAAAGGCAATTGATGATTGCGGCATCGAAGCTGCGAAGGTAAGTTGCGCGCCGGTTTTGCGTGTGCGGCAGCACTGTCGCTACCCAGGCACTGATTGTGAGGACCACCCACTTGTCTATTTCTGTATTCCGCAAGGCCTTGATGGCCGGCGCGGGCCTGACGCTGGCATGCAGCGTCCAAGCGGCGCCAACGGTGCATCTCTATAACTGGTCCGACTACATCGGCCCGACCACACTCGCGGACTTCGAGAAAGCCACGGGCATCAAGCCCGTGCAGGACGTGTTCGACTCCAACGAAACCCTGGAAGGCAAACTGCTGGCCGGTAACACCGGCTATGACGTAGTGGTGCCGTCCAACCATTTCCTCGGCAAGCAGATCAAGGCGGGCGCGTTCCAGAAGCTCGACAAGAACCTGCTGCCCAATTATGCCAACCTCGACCCGGCGTTGATGAAGCGCCTGGAAAAGAACGATCCAGGCAACCAGTACGCCGTGCCTTACCTGTGGGGCACCAACGGCATCGGTTACAACGTCGACAAGGTGAAGGCCGCGCTGGGCGTGGACACCATCGACTCCTGGGCCGTCTTGTTCGAGCCCGAGAACATGAAGAAGCTCTCCAAGTGCGGTGTGGCCTTCCTCGACTCGGCGGACGAAATGCTCCCGGCGGTGCTCAACTACATGGGCCTCGACCCCAACAGCACCGACCCCAAGGATTACGCCAAGGCCGAGCAGAAGCTGCTGGCGGTGCGCCCGTACGTGACCTACTTCCACTCGTCCAAGTACATCACCGACCTGGCCAACGGCGACATTTGCGTCGCGGCAGGGTTCTCGGGTGATGTGTTCCAGGCCAAGGCCCGCGCTGAAGAAGCGAAGAAGGGCGTGAACCTGGCCTACGCCATTCCCAAGGAAGGCGGCAACCTCTGGTTCGACGTGCTGGCGATCCCCAAGGACGCCAAGAACGTCAAAGAGGCGCATGCCTTCATCAACTATTTGCTGAAACCTGAGGTTATCGCCCAGGTCAGCGATTACGTCGGTTACGCCAACCCGAACCCCAAGGCTGGCGACCTGATGGACCAGGCCGTGAGGACCGACGCTGCGGTTTACCCACCGCAGGATGTGCTGGACAAGATGTTCGTGAATTCAGAGTTGCCGCCCAAGGTGCAACGTTTGATGACCCGTAGCTGGACCAAGGTCAAGTCGGGCAAGTAACAATCCAGGCCCGCCGTCCAAGCAGGGGCGGGCACACAAATCTTGTTGGGAGTTTCACTCATGGCAGTTGCCTCCGGTGCCTATAAGAAAGCCCTCGAGGGTGGCCAGCAACCCAAGCAGGTGCTGGTCAAAATCGACCGGGTCACGAAGAAGTTCGACGAAACCATCGCCGTAGAGGATGTGTCCCTGGAAATCCGCAAGGGTGAGATCTTCGCCCTGCTGGGTGGCTCCGGATCCGGCAAGTCCACCTTGCTGCGCATGCTGGCCGGCTTCGAGCGCCCAACCGAAGGGCGGATTTTCCTCGATGGCGTCGACATCACCGATATGCCGCCCTACGAGCGGCCGATCAACATGATGTTCCAGTCCTACGCGCTGTTCCCGCATATGACCGTGGCGCAGAACATCGCCTTCGGCCTGCAGCAGGACAAGATGCCCAAGGCCGAGATCGATGCCCGTGTGGCCGAGATGCTCAAGCTGGTGCACATGACCCAGTACGCCAAGCGCAAGCCGCACCAGTTGTCGGGTGGCCAGCGTCAACGTGTGGCGTTGGCCCGCTCGCTGGCCAAGCGCCCCAAGCTGCTGCTGCTCGACGAGCCAATGGGTGCGCTGGACAAGAAACTGCGTTCGCAGATGCAGCTGGAACTGGTGGAGATCATCGAGCGCGTAGGCGTGACCTGCGTGATGGTGACCCACGACCAGGAAGAGGCCATGACCATGGCCCAGCGCATCGCCATCATGCACCTGGGCTGGATCGCCCAGATCGGCTCGCCGGTGGACATCTACGAGACGCCTACCAGCCGCCTGGTGTGCGAATTCATCGGTAACGTCAACCTGTTCGAAGGTGAAGTGGTCGACGACGCCGAAGGCCACGCGATCATTGCCAGCCCGGAGCTGGAGCGCAAGATCTACGTGGGCCACGGCATCACCACCTCGGTGGAAGACAAGCACATCACCTACGCCTTGCGCCCGGAAAAGATGCTGGTCACCACCCAGCAGCCGACCTGCGAGCACAACTGGTCGCGCGGCAAGGTCCACGACATCGCCTACCTGGGCGGCCACTCGGTGTTCTACGTCGAGCTGCCGAGCGGCAAGGTTGTCCAGTCGTTCGTCGCCAACGCCGAACGCCAGGGCACTCGTCCGACCTGGGGCGATGAAGTGTACGTATGGTGGGAAGACGACAGCGGCGTGGTACTGCGGTCATGAAACTGCGCAAGCTCAAGCGAGCCTTCCAGCGCCTGGTCCCGGAGGGGCGGCACCTGGTGATCGGCGTGCCGTTCATCTGGCTGTTCCTGTTCTTCATGCTGCCGTTCTTCATTGTCCTGAAGATCAGTTTTGCCGAAGCCGACGTGGCGATCCCGCCGTATACCGAGATCTACACCTACGTCGAAGACAAGATTCAGTTGGTGCTCAACCTGGCCAACTATGGGCTGTTGACCGAGGATGAGCTGTATATCTCGGCCTACCTGGGGTCGTTGAAGATGGCCTTCTTCAGCACCATTCTGTGCCTGCTGATCGGCTTCCCGATGGCCTACGCCATTGCCAACGCCAAGAAGGAGACCCAGACGGTCCTGCTGCTGCTGATCATGATGCCGACCTGGACCGCGATCCTGATCCGCGTCTATGCCTGGATGGGCATCCTCAGCAACAACGGCTTGCTCAACGGTTTCCTGATGTGGACTGGGCTGATCGACCAGCCACTGCAGATCCTCAACACCAACCTGGCGGTGTACATCGGCGTGGTCTATTCGTACCTGCCGTTCATGATCCTGCCGCTGTTTGCCAACCTGGTTAAGCATGACCCTTCGTTGCTGGAGGCTGCTTCTGACCTGGGGTCGAGCACCTTCAACAGCTTCTGGAAAATCACCGTGCCGCTGTCGAAGAACGGCATCATCGCCGGCTGCATGCTGGTGTTCATCCCGGTGGTGGGCGAGTTCGTGATCCCTGAACTGCTCGGCGGCCCGGAAACCCTGATGATCGGTAAAGTGCTGTGGCAGGAGTTCTTCAACAACCGTGACTGGCCGGTGGCGTCTGCATTGGCGGTGGTGATGCTGGCGATCCTGATCGTGCCGATCCTGCTGTTCAACCGCAGCCAGGCCAAAGAAATGGAGGGCCGCGCATGAAACGCTTCAGTTTCTCCAAGCTGATGCTGGTGCTCGGCTTGCTGTTCATCTACCTGCCGATGCTGATCCTGGTGATCTACTCGTTCAACGCCTCCAAGCTGGTGACGGTGTGGGGCGGCTGGTCGATCAAATGGTACGTCGGCCTGCTCGACAACACCCAGCTGATGGGTTCGGTGATGCGCTCGCTCGAAATCGCCTGCTACACGGCGGTGGCGGCGGTGGCGCTGGGTACCCTGGCAGCCTTCGTGCTGACCCGGGTCACCCGCTTCAAGGGCCGCACGCTGTTCGGTGGCCTGGTTACCGCGCCGCTGGTAATGCCTGAAGTGATCACCGGTCTGTCTCTGTTGCTGCTGTTCGTGGCCATGGCGCAGATGATCGGCTGGCCGCAGGAGCGCGGTATCGTCACCATCTGGATTGCCCACACCACGTTCTGTGCGGCGTATGTGGCGGTAGTGGTGTCGGCACGCCTGCGTGAGCTGGACCTGTCGATCGAGGAAGCGGCGATGGACCTGGGTGCCAAGCCGTGGAAGGTGTTCTTCCTGATCACCATCCCGATGATCGCGCCATCGCTGGCGGCGGGCGGCATGATGTCGTTCGCCCTGTCGCTGGATGACCTGGTGTTGGCCAGCTTCGTATCCGGCCCAGGTTCGACCACCTTGCCGATGGAAGTGTTCTCGGCGGTGCGCTTGGGCGTGAAGCCAGAGATCAACGCCGTGGCCAGTCTGATTCTGCTGTCGGTGTCGCTGGTGACCTTCTTTGTCTGGTACTTCAGCCGCCGGAGCGAAGAGCGTCGTCGCAAGGCGATTCAGCAGGCG
Source organism: Pseudomonas sp. NBRC 111132 (assembly GCF_001320565.1). Classification (NCBI taxonomy): domain Bacteria; kingdom Pseudomonadati; phylum Pseudomonadota; class Gammaproteobacteria; order Pseudomonadales; family Pseudomonadaceae; genus Pseudomonas; species Pseudomonas sp. NBRC 111132. Next base: position 110,945 of record NZ_BCBI01000009.1, on the reverse strand, counting down.
ATCGAAGAGGGTGCTGCGGCCAACGCCTCGCAGCCACAGGTCAAGCGCCCGGCTCAGGTTGCGGCTTCGGCCTGACCCGGCCCTTTCGCGGGTAAACCCGCTCCCACAGGGTCATGTGCAGTCTTCAAGACCTGCGCAGTACCTGTGGGTGCGGGTTTACCCGCGAAGGCTCTCCCACCGATTCAAAGCCATATCGCATCCCAATGTGGATAGTCTCTGACACTCTTCACCAGCCCATTACGCAAGGGGTTGGCAACGATGTATCTGGCGACCTGAACCATGCATCCCTCCCGTCTCAATGCTCGGTCCTGATACCCAGGCTGCCACACCGGGTCATGCTCAACCTCCGCCTGATGCAAAACCAGACTGGATCTGGATTTGAATCTGCGCATCAACGTACCCAGCGTCGTGCCTTTCAACTCGATCAGCCAATGCAGATGGTCCGGCATCAGTACCCAGGCCATTGAGCGGCAGGCGTGCTCATGATCGGATTGCCGCAGTTGGTGGATGACCAGCCTTGCATGATGAAAGTCATGGAACAGTGGCTTGCGTTGACGGGTAACAGTAGTAAGCAGGTACAGCCTGCCGAGTTCTGAATAGCGACCACGGCGGAGCAGGTGTGATTGAGCCTGAGGCATTGGTTTCTTCCTGGAAAAGTGACCTCTCCAAGGTAGTGGCTGTGAAACCGCGAAAGTGCTTTGGATAGTTTCTGGATATGGCAGGGGGCTTGTGGGTGGCTGTACCGACCTTTTCGGGGGCAGTCCACCCTGTGGGAGCGGGTTCACCCGCGAAAGGGCCCGCGCAGAGGCTGAAAATGCCTGAGTGATCTCCATCAGTGATGTTTACCGAACCCTGAACTACGCTGACAGTCGCATCTCACAAATCATTTGTGCGCAAGCTAGGAGCCTGCATGAGGGTGACGCGTCCACTGTTGCTGGCAAGCTTGGGCTTGCTGTCCATGCTCACCGGTTGTAGCAAGGAAGAGGTTCCCGAGACGCTGCCTCGGGTGGGTGTGCAACAGGTCCAGCCCACCGATTTCGCTGCCAGGGTCACCCTGACCGGCGATGTGCAGGCGCGGGTGCAGACCGACCTCTCGTTCCGCGTAGGCGGCAAGATCATTTCGCGCAGCGTGGACGTGGGCGACCACGTCAAGGCCAACCAGGTGCTGGCGCGGCTGGACCCAAAAGACTTGCAGAACAACGTCGACTCGGCCAAGGCCGAGGTGTTCGCCGCGCAAGCGCGGGTCACCCAGACCAGTGCCGCCTTCGTGCGCCAGCAGAAACTGCTGCCCAAGGGCTACACCAGCCAGAGTGAATACGACTCCGCCGAAGCCGCGTTGCGCAGCAACCAGAGCGCCCTCAAGGCCGCCCAGGCGCAGCTGGCCAACGCCAACGAACAACTCAGCTATACCGCACTGGTCTCCGAGGCCGCTGGGGTAATCACTCAGCGCCAGGCCGAAGTCGGGCAGGTGGTACAGGCCACCATGCCGATCTTCAGCCTGGCTACCGATGGCGACCGCGATGCGGTGTTCAACGTCTACGAGTCGCTGCTGGTCGCGCCGCCCAGCGATGCCGGGGTGGTCGTCAGCCTGTTGGACGACCCCAAGGTCCAGGCCCATGGCTTCGTGCGCGAAATCACCCCCACGGTGTCGGCGCAAAGCGGCACGGTGCAGGTCAAGGTTGGCCTGAAAGACGTGCCACCGGGCATGCAACTGGGCGCACCGGTCACTGCTACCACCAACGCTCAGGGCCGGCCCAGCGTCGAACTGCCGTGGTCGGCGTTGACCAAGGCCTTGCATGAACCCGCCGTGTGGGTGGTGGGCGAGGGCGACAAGGTGGAGCTGCGCAAAGTTGAAGTCAGCCGTTACCTCACCGGCAAGATCGTGGTCGCCAGCGGCCTCAAAGGCGGCGAGAGCGTGGTGGTCAACGGCGGCCAGTTGCTGCACCCCGGCATGCAGGTGCAGAAGGTCGATGCCAAGGCCCCAGGGGGTGAGTTATGAAGCGCCTGTTGCTGATGCTGTCAGCCGGCGTGCTGCTAGTGGGCTGCAGTAGCGAGGACGAGGCACCCGAGCCGATTCGGCCGGTGCTGTCGGTCAAGGTCGAACCCCAGGTGCAATCGCAGCTGGGCCGCTTCGCCGGCAGTATCCAGGCGCGCTTCGAAAGCACCCTGGGCTTTCGGGTTTCCGGGCGCATTGCCCGGCGCTGGCTGGATGTCGGTGCCCAGGTGAAGCCGGGCGACACCCTGGCCACCCTCGACCCGACCGACCAGCAGAACCAGTTGCGTGCCGCCGAAGGCGACCTGGCCAAGGTGCAGGCACAGTGGATCAACGCCCAGGCCGATGCCCGTCGCCAGCAACAGCTGTATGACCGTGGCGTGGGCGCCCAGGCCCAGCTGGACATCGCCCAGACCAACCTGAAAACCACCAGCGCGGCGTTGGAGCAGGCGCGCTCCGCGCTCAGCCAGGCCCGTGACCAGCTCGACTACAGCACCCTGCGCACCGACCACGCCGCCGTGATCACCGCGTGGCAGGCCGAAGCCGGGCAAACCGTTACCGCCGGGCAAGCCGTGGTGACCCTGGCCCGGCCGGACGTGAAGGAGGCGGTGATCGACCTGCCGATCGGCTTGGCCGAGCAGTTGGACAAAGGCCTGACCTTTACCGTTGCCTCACAGCTCGACCCAACCATCAATACCACGGCCAGCCTACGCGAGCTGGAGCCCCAGGCCGACGCCACCACCCGTACCCGGCGCGCCCGCCTGACCCTGGCCAGCACGCCGGCGGCGTTCCACTTGGGCACTGCCATCAGCGTGACCCTGAGTTCGGAAGTGACGCCGCGTAGCGAGCTGCCCGCGAGCGCGTTGCTGGAGCGTGACGGCAAGACCCAGGTGTGGGTGATCGATACACAGCAGAAGACCGTGGCAACCCGTGACGTGGCGCTGATCGACCGCACCGCCGACAGCATTGTCCTGACGTCGGGCGTACAGCCCGGTGAGCGCGTGGTTACCGCAGGTGTGAACAGCCTGAAGCCTGGCCAGAAGGTCACCTTCGACGAGGATGCGCAATGAAAGGAAGCTTCAACCTGTCCGACTGGGCACTCAAGCATCAATCGTTCGTCTGGTACCTGATGTTCGTGGGCCTGCTGATGGGGATTTTTTCCTACTTCAACCTGGGCCGTGAGGAAGACCCGTCGTTCACCATCAAGACCATGGTCATCCAGACCCGCTGGCCCGGCGCAACCCAGGACGAAACCCTGTACCAGGTCACCGACCGCATCGAGAAGAAGCTCGAGGAGCTCGATTCGCTCGATTACACCAAGAGCTACACCCGACCCGGCGAATCCACGGTCTACGTGTACCTGCGCGACACCACCAAGGCCAAGGACATCCCGGACATCTGGTACCAGGTGCGCAAGAAGATCCAGGATATTCGTGGTGAATTCCCGGCGGGTATCCAGGGGCCGGGTTTCAACGACGAATTCGGTGATGTGTTCGGCTCTATCTACGCCTTCACCGCCGACGGCCTGACCCTGCGCCAACTGCGTGACTACGTGGAGCAGGCACGGGCCGAGGTTCGCGACGTACCCAATATCGGCAAGATCGAGCTGATCGGCACCCAGGACGAAGTGCTGTACCTGAACTTCTCCACCCGCAAGCTGGCGGCCCTGGGCATTGACCAGCGCCAAGTGATGCAGGCCCTGCAAGCGCAGAACGCGGTAACCCCGGCCGGGGTGATCGAGGCCGGCCCGGAGCGTATCTCGGTGCGTACTTCCGGGCAGTTCGCCTCGGAAAAGGACCTGCAAACCGTCAACCTGAAGATCAACGATCGCTTCTTCCGCCTGGCCGATATCGCCGATATCGAGCGCGGCTACGTCGACCCGCCTTCACCGATGTTCCGCTACAACGGCCAGACGGCCCTCGGCCTGGCCATCGGCATGAAAGCCGGTGGCAACATCCAGGTATTCGGGGCTGCGCTGAAAAAGCGCATGGACAAAGTGGTCGAGGACTTGCCAGTAGGTGTTGGGGTGCACACCGTTTCCGACCAGGCCGTGGTGGTCAAGCAGGCGGTCGGCGGCTTCACCAGCGCGCTGTTCGAGGCGGTCGTGATCGTGCTGGCGGTGAGTTTCGTCAGCCTTGGGGTGCGCGCGGGGTTGGTGGTGGCGTGCTCGATCCCGCTGGTGTTGGCCATGGTGTTCGTGTTCATGGAGTACAGCGGTATCACCATGCAGCGGATTTCGCTGGGTGCGCTGATCATTGCACTTGGCCTGCTGGTGGACGATGCGATGATCACCGTGGAGGTGATGGTCACGCGGCTGGAAATGGGCGAAAGCAAGGAGCAGGCGGCGACGTTCGCCTATACCTCCACAGCCTTCCCGATGCTAACCGGGACCCTGGTGACCGTGGCCGGCTTCGTGCCGATTGGCCTTAACGCCAGTTCGGCCGGTGAGTACACCTACACCCTGTTTGCCGTCATTGCCGTGGCGCTGATCGTGTCGTGGGTGGTGGCGGTGTTTTTCGCCCCCGTGCTGGGTGTGCATATCCTCAGCAGCAAGGTCAAACCCCATGAAGCCGAGCCGGGGCGTTTGGGCAAAGCCTTCGAACATGGCCTGCTGTGGTGCATGCGCAATCGCTGGCTGACCATCATCGGCACGGTGCTGTTGTTCGTGCTGGCCATCTTCTGCGAGCGCTTTGTACAGAACCAGTTCTTCCCCTCTTCGGACCGCCCGGAAATTCTGGTCGACTTGAACCTGCCGCAAAACGCCTCGATCGAGGAAACGCGCAAGGTGGTCGACCGCTTCGAGGCGCGGATCAAGGACGACCCGGACCTGGTGCGCTGGAGCACTTACATTGGCCAGGGTGCGATTCGCTTCTACCTGCCGCTCGACCAGCAGTTGCAGAACCCGTACTACGCCCAGCTGGTGATCGTCAGCAAGGGCTTCGAAGAACGCCAGGGCATGATGGACCGCTTGCAGAAGATCCTGCATGAAGAGTTCGTCGGCATCGGTACCAACGTGCAGTCGCTGGAAATGGGCCCGCCGGTGGGCAGGCCGATCCAGTACCGGGTCAGCGGTGCCAACATCGACCAGGTGCGCCAGCACGCCATCGAACTGGCCACGTTGCTTGACCAGAACGAGCACATTGGCGAGATGATTTACGACTGGAACGAGCCGGGTAAGGTGCTGCGCGTGGAAATCGCCCAGGACAAGGCGCGCCAACTGGGGCTGTCGTCGGAAGACGTGGCCAATGTGATGAACAGCATCGTCAGCGGCGTGCAGATCACCCAGGTCAACGACAACATCTACCTGGTGGACGTGGTCGCCCGTGCCGAAGACAGCGAGCGCGGCTCACCCGATACCCTGCAGAACCTGCAGATTCTCACCCCCAACGGCACCTCGATTCCGCTGTTGTCGTTCGCCACCGTGCGCTACGAGCTGGAGCAGCCGCTGGTTTGGCGCCGTGACCGCAAGCCGACCATCACCATCAAGGCCTCGGTCAACGGTGATATCCAGCCCACCGACCTGGTGGCCCAGCTGAAGCCGAAAATCGACGAGTTCGCCAGCAAGCTGCCGGTGGGCTTCGAAGTGGCCACCGGCGGTACGGTGGAGGAGAGCGCCAAGGCGCAAGGGCCGATCCGCAAGGTGATCCCGCTGATGCTGTTCCTGATGGCGACTTTCCTGATGATCCAGCTGCACAGCGTGCAGAAGTTGTTCCTGGTGGTCAGCGTGGCGCCGCTGGGGCTGATTGGCGTGATCATTGCGTTGGTGCCCACGGGCACGCCCATGGGCTTTGTCGCGATTCTGGGCATCCTTGCCCTGGCGGGCATCATCATCCGCAACTCGGTGATCCTGGTGACCCAGATCGACGAGTTCGAGGCCCAGGGCTACTCGCCGTGGGATGCGGTGGTGGAGGCCACCAACCACCGGCGCCGGCCGATCCTGCTGACTGCGGCGGCGGCGAGCTTGGGCATGATCCCGATTGCCCGCGAAGTGTTCTGGGGGCCGATGGCTTACGCGATGATTGGCGGGATCATCGTGGCGACCTTGCTGACGCTGCTGTTCCTGCCGGCGCTGTATGTGGCCTGGTACAAGATCCGCGAGCCACAGGAAAAATCCTGAAACCCTGAACTGAACCCTGTGGGGGCGGTTTTACCCGCGAATGCGATGGTGGAGCTACCGCCGCATTCGCGGGTAAACCCGCTCCCACAGGGCCTTCTATTGTCTTCAGGATAAGCCTTTTATTTTGGTTATATAAACATTCTTAAACAGTATTTTTAAGAATAACTCCGCCTCACTACTATTGCCCTCAAGCCAGGCGCAAATCCCCTTCAAACCTCTGCCCGGCACCCTCACTCCAAGGAGAACGAGCATGAGTGCATCTCTGCGTAGCATCGACGGTCAGGACGAAGCCACCATTCTGCGTGAAATCCAGAGCGCCTTGCGCGACCTGCGGTTTGGTGCGGTGGAGATCACTGTGCACAACGCTCAGGTCGTACAGATCGAGCGCAAGGAGAAGTTCCGCCTGCAACAGCCGGGCAACAAGCCCAGCTGATCGCGCCTCACATCCAAAATTAGAAAAATGCCAATCGGGAGCTTCACCATGTCCATCCGCCGTTATGCGCTCGCCGCCCTGGCCAGTGCTGTTTTTGCCGGTTCCGCCATCGCCAAGGACTACGAACTGCTGAACGTGTCCTACGACCCGACCCGCGAGCTGTACCAGCAGTACAACGCCGAGTTCATCAAGCACTGGCAGCAGGCCCACCCGGGCGACAAGGTGAAGATCCAGCAATCCCATGGCGGTTCGGGCAAGCAGGCCCGTGCGGTGATCGACGGCCTGCGCGCCGACGTGGTGACCCTGGCCCTGGCCGGCGACATCGATGAAGTAGCCAAGCTCGGCAAGACCCTGCCGGACAACTGGCAGACCCGCCTGCCGGACGCCAGCACCCCGTACACCTCGACCATCGTGTTCCTGGTGCGCAAGGGCAACCCGAAAGGCATCAAGGACTGGGGCGACCTGATCAAGAAGGACGTCTCGGTCATCACCCCCAACCCGAAAACCTCCGGCGGTGCGCGCTGGAACTTCCTGGCGGCCTGGGCCTATGGGCTGAAAGCCGGCGGTAGCGAAGAAAAGGCCAAGGAGTACGTACAGGAGCTGTTCAAGCATGTACCGGTGCTGGATACCGGCGCCCGTGGCTCGACCATCACCTTCGTCAACAACGGCCAGGGCGACGTATTGCTGGCTTGGGAAAACGAAGCCTTCCTGGCGCTGAAGGAAGACGGTGGCGCCGACAAGTTCGACATCGTCGTGCCGTCGCTGTCGATCCTGGCCGAGCCGCCTGTGGCGGTGGTGGACAAGAACGCCGAGAAGAAAGGCAATACCGAGATTGCCACCGAATACCTCAAGCACCTGTACAGCCCGGCTGGGCAGAAGATTGCCGCCGAGAACTTCTACCGCCCGCGTGACGAGAAAGTCGCTGCGGAGTTTGGCAAGCAGTTCCCGAAACTGGACCTGGTAACCATCGACAAGGACTTCGGTGGCTGGAAAACTGCACAGCCCAAATTCTTCAATGATGGCGGTGTGTTCGACCAGATCTATCAGGCACAGTAAACGCCAGGGAAAAGCGGGGCCGTGTTGCGGCCCAATCGCGACACAAGGCCGCTCCCACAAGGAACCGCAATCTCCTGTGGGGGCGGTCTTGCGTCGCGATTGGGCTGCAACGCAGCCCCGGGATTCAGAGTCTTGCACCGGCCCGGGATTGATTCCGGGCTTCGTGCGTTCAACCAGGGATACTTATGTCACGTCGTATTTCCCCCGTCATACCCGGCTTCGGGCTGACGCTGGGCTACACCTTGGTGTACCTCAGCCTGATCGTGCTGATACCGCTGGCGGCCATGTTCATTCATGCCTCGCAGCTGACCTGGGAGCAGTTCTGGAACATCATCAGCGCACCGCGGGTAATCGCCGCGCTCAAGCTGAGTTTCGGCACCGCCCTGTTCGCCGCCATCATCAATGGTGTGATCGGTACCCTGCTGGCCTGGGTACTGGTGCGCTACACCTTCCCCGGGCGCAAGATCATCGACGCGATGATCGACCTGCCGTTCGCCCTGCCTACCGCCGTTGCCGGTATTGCCCTGACCGCCCTGTACGCGCCTGCGGGCTGGGTCGGCCAGTTCGCCACCGACCTGGGCTTCAAGATCGCCTACACCCCGCTGGGCATCACCCTGGCGCTGACCTTCGTCACCCTGCCGTTCGTGGTGCGCACGGTGCAGCCGGTACTGGCCGACATCCCGCGTGAAGTGGAAGAGGCCGCTGCCTGCCTGGGGGCCAAGCCGCTGCAGGTGTTCCGTCATATTCTGGCGCCGGCCCTGCTACCGGCCTGGCTCACCGGCTTTGCCCTGGCCTTCGCCCGTGGCGTGGGCGAATATGGCTCGGTGATCTTCATTGCCGGCAACATGCCGATGAAGACCGAAATCCTGCCGCTGCTGATCATGGTCAAGCTCGACCAGTACGACTACACCGGCGCGACCGCCATCGGCGTGCTGATGCTGGTGGTTTCCTTCATTCTGCTGCTGCTGATCAACTTGCTGCAGCGCCGCATCGAAACCCCTTGAAGGAGGCCGGCATGTCCAGTTCATCCCTGAGTACAAGCGCCGCCGCCAACGCCGCCCGCCGAGGCAGCGCTACTTCGCGACGCATTCTGATCGGCCTTGGCTGGTTGGTGTTCGCGCTGTTCCTGTTGCTGCCGCTGGTGATCGTGGTGTCGCAGGCGCTGAAGAACGGTTTTGGCACCTTCTTCGAGGCGATCTTCGAGCCTGATGCCTTGTCGGCGCTGAAGCTGACCCTGCTCGCCGTGGTGATTTCGGTGCCGCTGAACCTGGTGTTCGGTGTCAGCGCCGCGTGGTGCGTGAGCAAGTACACCTTCCGTGGCAAGAGTATCCTGGTCACCCTGATCGACCTGCCGTTCTCGGTGTCGCCGGTAATCGCCGGCCTGGTCTACGTGCTGATGTTCGGCGCGCAAGGCCTGTTCGGGCCGTGGCTGCAGGACCACGACATCCAGATCGTGTTCGCCCTGCCGGGCATCGTCCTGGCGACCATTTTCGTCACCGTGCCGTTCGTGGCCCGTGAGCTGATCCCGCTGATGCAGGAGCAGGGCACGCAAGAAGAGGAGGCCGCGCGCCTGCTCGGCGCCAATGGCTGGCAGATGTTCTGGCACGTGACTTTGCCGAATATCAAATGGGGCTTGATCTACGGCGTGGTGCTTTGTACTGCACGGGCCATGGGCGAGTTCGGCGCGGTGTCGGTGGTGTCCGGCCACATTCGCGGCGTGACCAATACCTTGCCGCTGCACGTAGAGATCCTCTACAACGAGTACAACCACGTGGCGGCCTTCAGCGTGGCCAGCCTGTTGCTGATCCTGGCGCTCTTCATCCTGCTGCTCAAGCAGTGGAGCGAGAACCGTATTAACCGCCTGCGCCACAGCGCCGCGGAGGAATGATTCATGTCGATCGAAGTTCGTAATGTCAGCAAGCGCTTCAACAGCTTCCAGGCCCTGAACAACATCAACCTGGACATCAACAGCGGCGAGCTGGTGGCCTTGCTCGGCCCGTCCGGCTGCGGCAAGACCACGCTGCTGCGCATCATCGCCGGCCTGGAAACCCCGGACCAGGGCAACATCGTGTTCCATGGCGAGGACGTGTCTGGCCATGACGTGCGTGACCGTAACGTTGGGTTCGTGTTCCAGCACTATGCGCTGTTCCGCCATATGAGCGTGTTCGACAACGTCGCCTTCGGCCTGCGCATGAAGCCCAAGGGCGAGCGCCCGAGCGAGAGCAAGATCGCCGAGAAGGTGCACGAGCTGCTGAACATGGTGCAGTTGGACTGGTTGTCCGATCGCTACCCCGAGCAGCTGTCTGGCGGCCAGCGTCAGCGTATCGCCCTGGCCCGCGCCCTGGCGGTGGAGCCCAAGGTGCTGCTGCTGGACGAGCCGTTCGGTGCGCTGGATGCCAAGGTGCGCAAGGAGCTGCGCCGCTGGCTGGCGCGGTTGCACGAGGATATCAACCTGACCTCGGTGTTCGTGACTCACGACCAGGAAGAAGCCATGGAAGTGGCTGACCGCATCGTGGTGATGAACAAGGGCGTGATCGAGCAGATCGGTTCGCCGGGCGAGGTGTACGAGAAGCCAGCCAACGATTTCGTCTACCACTTCCTCGGCGATTCCAACCGCCTGGCACTGAGCGAAGGCCACCACGTGCTGTTCCGTCCGCACGAGGTGTCGCTGTCGCGGCATGAGACCGAAGGGCACCACGCGGCCGAGGTGCGGGACATCCGGCCGTTGGGCGCGACCACGCGGGTGACTTTGAAGGTGGAAGGGCAGAGCGAGCTGATCGAGGCCGAAGTGGTCAAGGACCATGACAGCCTGACCGGGTTGGCGCGTGGGGAGACGTTGTTCTTCCGGCCGAAGGTTTGGCAGAAGGTGGCGGATATCTGATCTGCCCTTGATGATTAAGAGCCCGGGCTTGGTCCCGGGTTTTTTTATGCCTGTCGGATTGCCGGGGCTGCTTTGCAGCCCATCGCGACACAAGGCCGCTCCTACAAGGGATTCGCGTAAGGTCCGAGGGGCGCGAGTCCTTTGTAGGAGCGGCCTTGCGTCGCGATCGAGGGCGCAGCCCTCGCGGCAATCTCATGCCTTACGCGAATATTTTGCATGCCCCCAATGCATAGCCTTTAGCCATGAATGCCACAGCCCGCGCAATCCGTGGCTTTCACGCGATCCTCCAGAAACAATATTCAATTAAGTTCTAACCATAATTTTAAACATTACTTTAAGAGATAAGCCTCTGGCCCCGATGATTCAGCCACACACCTGAATCGAGACCCCAGGAGTTTGATCAATGGGTAATGTCCAATCGGCCGTCAGGGCCTACGACCAGCCATGGCGCCCGGCCCCAGGCGACCTGGTCGAGCTTGGACGCACGCTTCGCCTGCCGCTTGGCCAGCTGCGCCTGCAACGCACGCCTGTGAGCGGGCTCAAGCGCCGCGACAAGCTGGTGTTGGGCCTGCTGGTGCTGGCCCTGCATGGCGCCGCCGCGTACTGGGTCAGCCAGGCGCCCACGCCCGAACTGCCGGTTGTGCCGCCACAGGTGCCGCCCATGACCATCGAGTTCGCGGCACCCGCACCGCCTGTGGTCGAGCCTCCGCCGCCTGCGCCCGCGCCTCCCGTGGTCGAGCCACCGCCGCCGCCACCGGTCGTCGACGAACTGGCCGCCAAGCCCAAACCCAAACCGAAGCCCGTGCCAAAGCCTGTGGTCAAGCAAGCGCCCAAGCCACAGCCCAAGCCGGTTGAAGCACCACCACCCGCGCCAGTGGCGGCCCCGGCACCGCCTGCGCCCGCACCACCCGCGCCGGCCCCGATAACCCCGGCATCGGCCAACGCCGCGTACCTGAAGAACCCGGCGCCGGAGTACCCGCAGATGGCTCAGCGCCGTGGCTGGGAGGGCACCGTGCTGTTGCGTGTCGAAGTGCTGCCCAGCGGCAAGCCTGGGCAGATCCAGGTTCAGAAGAGCAGCGGCCGTGACGCCCTCGACGCCGCCGCGCTGGCCGCGGTGAAGCGCTGGAGCTTCGTGCCCGCCAAGCAGGGTGATGTGGCCCAGACCGGCTGGGTCAGCGTGCCGATCGATTTCAAGCTTCGCTAACTTTTTCGCAGAACACAGGAAGACATCATCATGAGCCTGCTGGCATCCCCCCTCGAATCCGTTGAAAGCGCAGTCATCTGGCTGCTGGTCGGTTTTTCTGTCGTCACCTGGGGCCTGGCCCTGGTCAAGGTCGCGCAGTTCGTGCGGTTGAAGAACCAGGACAAGCGCTTCCACCAGCAGTTCTGGGCTGCCTCCAGCCTGGACTCGGCCGCCGAGCTCAGCCATGAGCTGCCCGGCCCGGCTGCCCGTGTGGCCCAGTCTGGCTACGCTGCCATCGCCGTTGGCGACACTCAGGCCAACGACCTGAGCCATGCGATCAACCACCAGGACCGCCTGGAGCGCGCCCTGCGCCAGCAGATCGTGCGTGAGCGCCGCTCGCTGGAAACCGGCCTGGCGGTGGTCGCCAGTATCGGCAGCACCTCGCCCTTCATCGGCCTGTTCGGCACCGTGTGGGGCATCATGGAAGCGCTCAAGGGCATCAGCGCGGCCGGCTCCGCCAGCCTGGAAACCGTCGCCGGACCAATCGGTGCGGCACTGGTGGCGACCGGTGTGGGTATCGCCGTCGCGGTACCGGCCGTGCTGGTTTACAACTACTTCCTGCGGCGCCTCAAGCTGACCGCCGCCGACCTCGATGACTTCGCCCACGACTTCTACAGCCTGGCGCAGAAGAGTGCCTTCCGCGTGCTGGTGCACCCTGCTGTGCAAAAAGCCCAGGCCGGTTTCACCCAGCCAGTGAAGGAGGCGTCCTGATATGGCCTTTTCGACCCAGGACAGCGACGAAGTCCTCAGTGAAATCAACGTCACGCCCCTGGTGGACGTCATGCTGGTGCTGCTGGTGGTGTTCATCGTCACCGCGCCGCTGCTGACCAACGCCATTCCCATCAACCTGCCCAAGACCGAGGCCGTGGCCCCGGTGGAGCAGAAGGACCCGCTGGTGGTCAGCATCGATGGCGAGGGCAAGCTGTTCATCAACAAGGACCAGATCCAGCCCGATCTGCTGGAAACCAATCTCAAGGCCGCCAAGGACAAGGACGCGGACGTGCGCGTGCAGCTGCAGGCCGATGACGGCGTGAACTACGGCGAAGTGGCACGGGCCATGGCGGCCATCGAACGCGCGGGGATCAGCAAGCTGGCGGTGATTACCGCACGTTGATACCCGGCACACCTCTTCAGGCAAGTGCTTATGGGCCACATCTCTTGGCAGGGGTTGGCCCTTTTTTTGCCTGTGAGGGCCCTGTCGCAGGAATTGGTTTTTGGTTATTAATAAATAGCTTCTTATTCCTTTACGAATATAACTCCCTCCCTATACTTGTCTCCAAGCACGCAAACTTACTGGAGGCGTCCCCATGCGCAATGAGTCGATTCGTTACCTGATTGTGCCGGGCTGGCAAGGATCGCCAGACAACCATTGGCAAAGTCACTGGCAGCGCACCCTGCCTAACAGTGCCCGGGTGGAGCAACACGACTGGCTCACCCCGCAGCGGCAGGATTGGGTGCAGGCGCTGGAGCAGGCAATTGCCGCCGAGCGCTCACCGGTGATCCTGATCGCCCACAGCCTGGGCTGCATCACTGTCGCCCATTGGGCTGCGCAAGCCAGGCCGGCCTTGCTGCGGCGGGTGCGTGGTGCACTGTTGGTGGCGCCGGCAGACGTCGAGCGGCCCACCTGCGCGCCAGCCCTGCGCAACTTTGCGCCGATCCCGACCGATGCATTGCCGTTCCCCAGCCAGGTCGTCAGCTCGGACAACGACCCGGCCGTGAACGTACCGCGGGCGCTGTACCTGGCCCAGGCATGGGGCGCCGAAGCGGGGTTGCTGAGCAATGCCGGGCACATCAACGTCAAGTCCGGCCATGAGCGCTGGGAACAAGGCTTCGCCTACTTGTATCGCTTGCAGAGCCGGGTAGAGCAGCGCGCACTGCGCCGCGCCTGATCACCCTTACTGTTTACCGTTTGCCTGACGCCCGGCCATTGCAGGCCTGGGGCGGGAGTTCGTCATGACTTTTCAAAACCCGTTTGGCCAGCCGCTGCTGACCTTCCCCGAGCTGGACAAGAGCCCGCTGAGCATTCGTGCCAAGGCGCTGGTGTTCATCGACCCGCGCTCGCAGCAGCTGCGCGAGGACCTTGAGCGCCTGGCGCCACAACCTGTGCCGGTGCTGATCCGTGGCGAAACCGGCACCGGCAAGGAGCTGCTGGCCCGGCAGATCCACCGTGCCAGCGACCGTGGCGGGCTGTTCGTGTCGGTCAACTGCGCGGCCATCAGCCCCACCTACGCCGATGCCGAATTGTTCGGCTATCGCGCCGGCAGTCATGGCGGCACGGCCAGCAGCCGCGCCGGCTGGTTTGGCTCGGCCAATGGCGGCACGCTGTACCTGGACGAGATTGCCGACTTGCCGCTGGCCATCCAGGGCAAGTTGCTGGCCGCACTGGAAAACCGTGAGGTCACCCGGGTTGGCGCGCAGCAGCCACAGCCAGTGGATGTGCGCCTGGTCGCCGCGACCAGCATCGACCTGGCGCGCGTGGTACGTGCGGGGCGCTTCAACGAGCGCCTGTACCAGTACCTGCGCGAGGGGGCGCTGGAACTGCCGCCGCTGCGTGAACGGCCGGGCGACATCCTGCCGCTGGCCGAGTACTTCGTGGGCATTTACAGCGTGCGCCTGCAGCGGCCCGTGCCGTTGGTGAGCGAGGCGGCGCAGCAGGTGCTGGAAGCGCATTTCTGGCCAGGCAACACCCGCGAGCTGGAGAACGTGATCCACTTTGCCTTGCTGGTGAATGACGGCGCAGAGATCCTGCCGGAGGACCTCGACCTGGCCAATCCCGCGCGCTAGACATCGCTCATAAGCAAAGTGGCTGGTGGCAGTTTGTTTTTGGAATAAGCAGCTAAGTAAAAGATATTGTTACGGAATAAAAAATCTAGGTATTGTCCGCCTCACGCCCACTGGTGAACCGGTTGGGCACCCGATTCGCCATCGTCGATGGCCCAGATTCAGAACAAGGACCACCATGAAGAAGACCCTGCTGACCACTGCCCTGGCTGCTGCCCTGTCGTTCTCCGGCCTGGCCGCCGCTGCCGAGAAACTGGTGGTTGCCGCTACCCCGGTTCCGCACGCCGAAATCCTTGAGCTGATCAAGCCGACCCTGGCAAAAGAAGGTGTGGACCTGCAGATCAAGGTCTTCACCGATTACGTGCAGCCAAACGTACAAGTGGACCAGAAGCGCCTGGACGCCAACTACTTCCAGACCCTGCCGTACCTGAAAAGCTTCAACGAAGGTAAAGGCACCCACCTGGAAACCGTGGTCGGCGTGCACGTCGAACCCTTCGGTGGCTACTCCAAGAAGATCAAGAACCTGTCCGAGCTGAAGGAAGGCGCCACTGTTGCCATCCCTAACGAAGGCAGCAACAGCGGCCGCGCCCTGATCCTGCTGCAGAAGGCTGGCCTGATCACCCTGAAAGACCCGAAAAATGCCCTGGCCACCCCCAAGGACATTGCCGAGAACCCGAAGAAGCTGAAGTTCCGCGAGCTTGAGTCGGCCATGCTGCCGCGCGTGCTGGACCAGGTTGACCTGGACATGATCAACACCAACTACGCCCTGGAAGCCGGCCTGAACCCGGCCAAGGATGCGCTGGTGATCGAAGGTGCCGATTCGCCATACGTGAACTTCCTGGTTGCCCGCCCGGACAACAAGGACAGCGAAGCCATCCAGAAACTGGCCAAGGCCCTGACCAGCCCGGAAGTGAAGGCATTCATCGCCAAGAAGTACCAGGGCGCGGTGCTGCCAGCGTTCTGATGCAGTTGCATTCCCTTGCATGACCTGACGCCGACTCATATGAGTCGGCGTTTTTATTTCTTTGACATGCATTTTGGGGAGAAGCGATCCCCTGTAGGAGCGGCCTTGTGTCGCGAAAGGGGGGGCGGAGCGCCCCCAGGATTTTTGCAATTCACCTGCTATTGCCGGGGCCGCTTTGCGGCGCTTTCGCGACACAAGGCCGCGCCTACAAAGGGCGTCTATGCCTGTACTATGCATATGCAATAAAGGTATTTATTAAAAAATTTTTAGATCATTAGAGTCTATTCATTGTGCCCCCGCGCACCCTGCAGACTTGCTCTACCCATGACCCTCGACATCGCATTCATCCTCAGCACGCTACCCGCCTTTCTCAAGGCCGTGGGCGTGACCTTGCAGGTAGGCCTGATCGCCATCGCCACCTCGCTGCTGGTCGCCCTGGTCAATGCCACCCTGCTGGAACTACGCACGCCCTACCTGTGGCGCCTGGTCAAAGCCTACGTGGAGCTGGCGCGCAACACGCCGCTGCTGATCCAACTGTTCTTCGTCTACTTCGCCTTGCCAAGCCTGGGCCTGAAGATTTCCGGTTTTTCCGCGGCGATCATCACCATGACCTTCATGGGCGGTGCCTACCTCACCGAGGTGTTACGGGCCGGCATCGAGGCGGTGCCGC
The DNA here is from genome assembly GCF_001320565.1 of Pseudomonas sp. NBRC 111132. NCBI lineage: Bacteria > Pseudomonadati > Pseudomonadota > Gammaproteobacteria > Pseudomonadales > Pseudomonadaceae > Pseudomonas > Pseudomonas sp. NBRC 111132. The sequence continues at coordinate 94,807 of NZ_BCBI01000009.1, read as the reverse complement.
GTGCGCAGCTGGAGTCTGGGCGCTCTATCGGCTTGTCCGAGGGCCAACTGCTGCGCCATGTGGTGCTGCCCCAGGCCGGTATCCTCAGCCTGCCGGCACTGTTCGCCAACTTCATCTTCCTGCTCAAGGAAACCACCGTGGTGTCGGCGGTGGCCGTGCCGGAAATCCTCTACACCACCAAAAACTACATCGCGCTGTACTACAAGACCTACGAAATGCTCACCGTGCTGACCCTGCTCTGTGTATTGCTGTTCCTGCCGCTGTCGTTGCTGCTGCGCTACGTGGAAAGGAGGCTGCAACATGGCCAGTTCGGCGTTTGACCTGTTGCTGCAGGCGCTGCCGCAGCTGGCCGGCGGCGCCGCGCAGACCCTGGCCATCTCGGCACTGGGCATCCTCTTCGCAACGCTGGGTGGCGTGCTGTACGGCGTGCTGGCAACCCTGGGCAACCGTGCCCTGAACATCGCCTTGCAGGTGTACCTTGAGTTGTTTCGCGCCATCCCGGTGCTGGTCTGGTTGTACCTGGTGTTCTTCGGCCTGCCGATCTTCTTTGCCCTGAGCATCCCCAGCTTCTGGTGCGCGGTGCTGGTACTGGCCCTGTGGGGCGCGAGCGAGGTGGGCGAGGTGGTACGCGGTGCGCTGCGTTCGGTGCCGCGCGGCCAGCGCGAAGCCGGGCTGTCGATCGGCCTGGCGGGGTGGCAGCTGTATGGCTACGTGCTGCTGCCGCAGGCGCTCAAGCGCATGACCCCGCCCACCATCAACATCTACACGCGGATCATCAAGACCAGCTCGCTGGCGGTGCTGATCGGCGTGGTCGAGGTGATCAAGGCCGGTCAGCAGATCATCGAACGCACCTACGAATCGGTGCTGATCTATGGCGCCTTGTTCCTGTTCTTCTTCATCGTTTGTTATCCGCTGTCCGCCGCTTCGCGCGTGCTGGAACGCCGCTGGGCACACTCATGAGCGCACTGATCGAATTCCAGGGTTTCAACAAGTTTTTTGGCGAGCACCAGGTGCTCAAGGACGTCGACCTGCAGGTGGCGGCCGGTGAAGTGGTGGTCATCCTCGGCCCCAGTGGCTGTGGCAAAAGCACGCTGCTGCGCTGCCTCAACGGCCTTGAGCAGGCCCACAGCGGGCACCTGCGCCTGGCCGGGCAAGAATTGCTCGCCCCGCACACCGACTGGCGCGCCATCCGCCAGCGGGTCGGCATGGTGTTCCAGAGCTACCACCTGTTCGGCCATATGAGCGTGATCGACAACCTGCTGCTGGGCCCGCTGAAAGTGCAAAAGCGCGAGCGGGCCGAAGCCCAGGCCCAGGCCGAGGCGCTGCTGGCGCGGGTCGGCCTGCTGGACAAGCGCGACGCGTTCCCCCGGCAATTGTCCGGGGGCCAGCAACAGCGCATCGCCATCGTGCGCGCGTTGTGCATGAACCCCGAGGTGATGCTGTTCGACGAAGTTACCGCCGCCCTCGACCCAGAAATGGTCAAGGAGGTGCTGCAGGTAATTCAGGGCCTGGCCCGCGACGGCATGACCTTGCTCATCGTTACCCACGAAATGGCCTTCGCTCGCGCGGTGGCCGACCGCATCGTGTTCATGGAGGCCGGCAGGGTCCTTGAACAGGGTGACCCCGAGAGCTTCTTCACCCGACCGCGGACCGCACGCGCGCAGCAGTTCCTGGAGAAATTCTCCTTCGTAGAAAGCCTGCCAAAGACATTGCACAAGGAACTGTCATGAAAACTGCCAACCTCACCAAACTGCTGGCACCGTTGTTCGGCCTGGCCTTGCTGGCCGGCTGCAACAAGGCCGACGAACCGCCCAAGCCGGCGGCGGCATCGCCAGCCACCAGCTACCTGGAAACCATCAAGGCCCGCGACAAGCTGATTGTCGGCGTGTTCACCGACAAGCCGCCGTTCGGCTTCGTCGATGAGAAAGGCCGCTATGTGGGCTTTGACACCGACATTGGCCGGCGCCTGGCCAAGGACCTGCTGGGCGATGAAAACAAGGTCGAGTTCGTTGCCGTGGAACCGGCCAGCCGTATTCCGTTCCTGCAGAGCGACAAGGTCGACCTGATCCTCGCCAACATGACCGTGACCCCGGAGCGCAAGGAAGCGGTGGACTTCACCAACCCCAACCTGCGCGTTGCCGTGCAGGCCATCGTGGCGGATGGCAGCCCGGTGCAGAAGCTCGACGACCTGGCCGACAAGACCATCATCGTGACCACCGGCACCACGGCCGATATCTGGCTGACCAAAAATCATCCCGACTGGAAGCTGCTCAAGTTCGAGAAGAACAGCGAATCGCTGCAAGCCCTGGCCACCGGCCGTGGCGATGCCTATGCCCAGGACAACCTGATCCTGTTCAGCTGGGCCAAGCAGAACCCGGGTTACCGCGTGCTGCCTGAGCTGCTGGGTGACGAAGCGCCGATTGCGCCGGCGGTGAAGAAGGGCAACACCGAGCTGCGAGACTGGGTGAATGCCGAGTTGGCCAAACTGGGGGAAGAGAAGTTCTTGCTGAAGCTGTATGACCAGTATGTGCGCAAGGAACTGAGCGATGACACCAAGCCGGAAAGCGTGATCGTCGAAGGGGGCAAGTGGCAGGGTTGACGGTGTGATTGGGGCTGCTGTGCAGCCCTTCTCGGTCATTCGCCTGGTACTAATCGCAAGGTACTTTGCGCCGGAATCACCCCCATCTGTGCACGCTGATACTGCCCCTGCACATACCCCTCGGCCTGGTCCGCATAATGCCGGTCGAACGGCACGCCGCTCTGCCCTACCGGGTTGCTGGTCAGCGCCTGTCCGGCATCGGCAAAGTCGACCAGCCGCCGTGTCGATGGCCCATAGTTAACCGGCCATGGCGCCGGGCCGATCTTCGCCGAGAGGTTGTTCGGCACTTCATGGGTGCCGGGTGCAGCGAAGGGGCCGACGTTGAACAACAGGTTCAGCGGCTTTTTCACCCCAAGCGGATGGTTGTGGGTCAGGGTATGGGCCTTGCCCCACTGCCAGCTGACCGGGTCGCTGCCCAGGGTGTCACGCAGGTGTTTCAAGCTGTTCTGCCAAGCCGTGCGCACAACGGCTGTACGGTCGGTACGCAGGTTGCCACCACGGGTGTTCCACCAGGGTGAGTCTGCATCCACTGCCAGGCGTGGCAGGGCGGCGTCAATGGCGCGGGTGCTTATCAGCACCGGGAACCAGGTGTCGCCCAGCTCGTCATGCAGGGCTGCGAAGGCCAGTTCGTAGAGGAACTGGTTGAACAGCGTGGCGCTGGTCGAGTCCAGCGGGTAGTCGCCCGCCCAGGCCGCCAGTTGCTCAACCAGCTCCTTCTGTTCGTCACCTTCGGCCACTGCGCGCAGGGTTGCCAGCAACGGGGCAAGGGTGCGCGGGCCGTAGTCGCTGGCAGTGTCCAACTGCAGTGCCTGGCTGTTCTGGGTGTCCCATTTCACCTCGGGGTTGGCCAGGTGCCGATCGAGCTGGCGGCCACGGTCGGGCAAGTTGTAGTAACCCGGTATCGGCACCGCCGCTGGCGGCTGGTAGTTGGCCGAAACGATGTAGCCGCGCGCTGGGTTCTCCTGTTGCGGGTTGACGCTGAAGGGGTAGAAACCAAGCTTGTCCGCCTGCACGCTGGCGCCGTCGAGGATGAACGCGGGGTCGACGCCGTCGGGACGGATCGGTAGCTTTGCCGCCGCCCACCAGCCGATATCGCCACGGGCATTGGCCCAGACAAAGTTAAGCCCAGGGGCGTGGACCTTGGCGGCGGCCTCGCGCATCTTGCCCAGGGTGTCGGCGCGGTTGAGCTGATAGAAGCCGTCGAGGATCGGGTTTTCGGTTTCCAGAAATGCCCACCACATGGCGATGGGCGTGGGGCCGGTAGTGCTGCCCAGTACGTCGTTGACGATCGGGCCATGGGGCGAGCGGCGCAAGTTGATGGTGACCGGCGCTTCGCCTTTGACGGCGATTTGCTGCTCGGTCTTTTCGAGCGTCTGCCATCGGCCATCGATCATTACTTGGTTGGCGTCGGCCGGGTTGGTGCGCTCGGCGATCAGGTCGACGTCATCGTTCTGGAACATGGTCAGGCTCCAGCCGAAGTCACGGTTATGACCGAGCAGCGCAAACGGGTTGAGCGCCTGGAAGTAGCCATACAGGTTGAAGCCGGGCGCTGACAGCTCGGCCTCGTACCACACGGCTGGTACCGCGAAGCTGATGTGCGGGTCGCCGGCCAGCAACGGCTTGCCACTGCGGGTGCGGTTACCCGCTACCGCCCAGGCGTTGCTGCCTTCGAACTGCGGGATACCGGCGTCGCCCAGTGCCTCATGACTGAGGCGGGCGAGGGCTTCAAGGCCGTGCCAGTCGGCGGCGGCCAGCGGCGTGCCCAGAGCACCCTCGGGTTGCCAGCCTAGGTCGAATATTTTCAGGTATTCAGGGCCCAGAGTGTCGCGGATGTAGGTCAGTGCAGGCTCGGTGCGGAACGCGGCAGCAAAACTGTAGGCCAGGTAGCCGGCGACGCTCAGGGTGTCTTCGGCGGTGAACGGGCGCGGGGTGATACCGAGCAGGTCGAATTCCATGGGCTTGGGGTGACTGGCTTGCCAGTTGTTGACCCCGTCGAGGTACGCTTGCAGGGCTTGCCATGCCGGCGACTGCGGGTCCTGTTGCTTGGCCATCAGGGCGGCCTGTTCGCGAATGCGCAGGCTGCGGAACAGGGTATCGGTGGGCAGCAGCTTGTCGCCCAGCACCTCGGCCAGCTCGCCACGGGCCAGGCGACGCAGGATTTCCATCTGGAACAGCCGGTCCTGGGCATGCACGTAGCCCAGCGCACGGTACAGGTCCGGCTCGCTCTGGGCCTGCAGGTGCGGCACGCCGCGGGCATCGTAGCGCACGCTGACCGGTGCTTGCAGGCCGGCAATGGCTACCTCGCCTTCGCGTTGCGGTAGCTTGCCCTGTACGTACCAGTAACCGGCGCCGGCGGCCACGGCAACCACCATGGCCAGCAGGGTCAGGCTGCGCTTCATGCAAGCTCCTTGTGCGTTCAAGCGGAAAATGTGGTCCGATCATCGGCGGATTCGCGAACAGAGCATAGCCCCCGGGAAGGAGATTCCATGTCACTCAGCGAAAAACAGAAGATGCTTACAGGCCAGCTCTACCACGCCGGCTGCCCCGAGCTGCAGGCCGAGCAGATCGCCAACAAGCACTGGATGCACCGTTACAACAACAGTGTCGAACTGCTCAACGATGCGCGCCACGGGCTGCTGCTGGAGCACTTTGGCCAGGTGGGTGAAGGCGCGGTGATCCGCCCGCCGTTCTATTGCGACTATGGCTACAACATCAGTGTTGGCCGCAATACCTTCATGAACTTCAACTGCGTGATCCTCGACGTGGTACCGGTGCGCATCGGCGACGACTGCCAGATCGGCCCTAACGTGCAGATCTACACCGCCGACCATCCTCTCGACCCTGACTTGCGGCGCAGCGGGTTGGAGAGCGGGCGACCGGTGACCATCGGCAACAACGTGTGGATCGGCGGCGCGGCGATCATCCTGCCGGGGGTGACCATTGGCGACAATGCCGTGGTGGGTGCTGGGAGTGTGGTGACCCGGGATGTGCCGGCGGGTGCGACGGTGGTGGGTAACCCGGCGCGGGTACGTCAGCCCGCCCAAGGGCAGTAGCAACCCACTGCCAGGGTATTGGAGGCGCTGACCTGGCGGCCATCGAGCAAGGCCTTGAGGATGGGCTCGATGAAGCTGTTGCTGGCATTGCACACCGCACCTTCGCTGTAGGGGCCGAAGTAGGCCAGGCGCCCTTGCCTGTCCCAGATAGCCACGGCCGGGGAGGCGGGCAGGTGTTCGCTGCCGGGCAGGCTAGCGAGCGGCTTGAGGGCGGAGAGGTTGGCGGGCAACTGGCCGTGGCTGCCGGGCTTTTGCAGCACATGGAAGGTGACGCCCTGGCCGGCGAACTGGCTGACCAGGTCGCCCAGGTGCTGCTGGTTGCCGACGTTGCACGGGCAGGCGGGGTCCCAGAAGTGCACCACGCGGATCGGGCCTGTGCCGGCCAGTTCTGGTGGCAGGTGCAGTTGGCTGCCGTCGAACAGGGTGGTCTGGTTGTCGAACGGGCGCAGGTAGCGGGCCTGGAAGGTGGTGTAGGCCTGCCAGAGGATGGCAACGCCGACCACTAGGGCAAGCACCGTGCACAACGGTTTGATGATTCGGCTACTCATGAAGCGTCGGTGGACCTTTGTGGGAGCGGGCTTGCCCGCGAAGCAGACTACGCGGTGGATGGCACGGGCTATGCCCGTGTTCGCGGGCAAGCCCGCTCCCACAGTGATCGCGCAAATTTCCAGATTTGAGCAAGGCAGTAATCCGACAACCAGATCGGTGCTGGTTGTTCGAGGTGAGCAAGCTTGCCATGACGCCGGCCAGAGCTGAAGATTCCGGATCAATACTTGCGTCAATGTGGATGTACCCGATGCCCGCTGCTTTTCAACCCGACCACCTGCGCACCTGCCTGGCACCGTTGACCGCTTGCCAGCCGTTAACGGCCGAGGCCCAGGGATACCAGCGTTTCTACGGCCTGGACCTGTCGGCACACAGCTGGCTGGGCGGCTTCCAGGCGGCGGGGTTCGACCTGGTCGGGCAGGCCTGGTTACCCGAGCAGCCCATCGCAACGCTGTTCCTGTTGCACGGTTATTACGACCATATGGGCCTCTACCGGCATGTGATCGAATGGGCACTCAAACAGGGTTTCGCTGTGATCAGCTGTGACCTGCCCGGTCATGGCCTGTCCAGTGGCGAGCGGGCCAGCATCAGTGATTTTGCGGTTTACCAGCAGGTGCTGGAGGTGTTGTTCGAACAGGCACGGGCGCTGCAACTGCCGCGCCCGTGGCACCTGTGCGGGCAGAGCACCGGTGGCGCCATTGCCGTGGACCACCTGCTGCACCAAGGCGCGCGCAGCCCCATCGATGGCCAGGTCATCCTCTTGGCACCGTTGGTACGGCCCTGTTCCTGGCGCTGGTCGAAATTGAGTTATCGGGTGTTGCGTCACTTTGTGAACGGCATCGAGCGCCGCTTCAGCGAGAACACCAACGACCCGGCCTTCCTGCCGTTTCTGGAGGCCGACCCGCTGCAACCGCGCCGCCTGCCAACCGCCTGGGTGGGGGCACTGATCGCATGGGTCAAACGCATAGAGGCCGCGCCACGCAGTTCGCGGCGGCCGTTGATCGTGCAGGGGGAGGCCGATGGCACGGTGGATTGGCCCTACAACCTTGAAGTGCTCAAGGCCAAGTTTGCCGAGCCGCAAATTCTGATGCTGCCCGAGGCCCGTCACCACTTGGCCAACGAGCTGCCGGGCATTCGCCAGCGCTACTTCGACTTCATCGACCAGCGCCTGGGCTGATCACTTCAGCTCGTTGGTACTCTGGCCAACCGCCAGGCCCGCGCGGACAGCGGCCAGGGCCGCCTGGTAGTAGGCCTTGCCGTCAGGGGACTCGGCGAAGGTGGCGAATTCTTCCAGCTCGGCGTCGGACAGGTCGCGGTAGACGTACAACAAGGTGTTGTTGAGGTCTTCGCCGATCTGGTTCATCAGCCGCTGGCGCTGGCCGTCGAGCAGGCCCTGGGCCTGGCCGCCACCGAACAGGCCGGGGATCATCGAACTGAGGCTGTCGGCTGCCACGCCGGCGATGGCCAGGCTGACTTCGGCGCCGGCTTCACGCGCTGGCAGGGCCTGGGCCAGGTGGCCGATGACCAGCAGGCGGTCGTCGCTGGCCTGGATCTTCGGCAGGCCCTTGGCATTCTTGGCCAGTTCGTCCTTGCGAGTGGCCTTGAGTTCCGCTGCCACCACCTTGCGCCCCAGCGGCGACTGGAAGAAAGCCAGGGCCGGCGAGGGGTTGGCCAGGGTGGCGCGCAACTGCGCCTGGGCACGACGGTCTACCGCCTGGGCCTGGAAGCGCTGGTTGCTGTTGTTGACCAGCGCCTGGTACACGGCGGGTGGCAAACTGTTGCGATAGCGCGCCTGGGCGGCGGTCAGGGCATCGTTGAAGTGGGCGCGCTGGTCGGGCCAGCCGGCGGCCTTGTACAGTTGATCCAGGTTGTCTGCCCAGACAGGCGTGGTGCAGATCATCAGCAGAATCAGGGAAAACAGACGGCGCATTCAGGACTCCTGTCGGCAGGTGGCTATTGTCCTTGGCCCAGCGCTGGTTTGTCGAGATATGCGCGTGTTTCTCGGCCAAGTGGCGCTGTGCGGCGACAGGGCGAATGGATATGATGCGCGCCATGCACATCTCCCCTGAACACCCGATGGTTACGGCCGTCGTCGACGATCTGGCCACCCAAGGCTGGTCCCAGCAGGCGCTCTTTCTGCCTGCCGAACTGGTGCGCGCGCTGGCGGCCGAGTGCCGACGCCGTGATGCCGAAGGCGAACTCAACCCTGCGGGGGTTGGGCGTGGTGCTACCCAGGAGGTGCGCGAAGCCATACGCGGCGACCAGATCCAGTGGATCGACCCGGGGCAGGCCGAGGCCTGCGACCAGTACCTGGCGGCCATGGACCAACTGCGGCTGGCGATCAACCAGGGCCTGTTCCTGGGCCTGGAAGACTTCGAATGCCATTTTGCCTTGTACCCACCGGGGGCGTTCTATCGCCGGCACCTGGACCGTTTTCGCGACGATGACCGGCGCATGGTCTCGGCGGTGCTGTACCTGAACGAGGGGTGGCAGTCGGAGGACGGCGGCCAGTTGCGCATGTTCCTGGCCGAGGGTGTCGAGCACGATGTGGAGCCAGTGGCGGGTTGCCTGGTGATATTCCTGTCCGGCGAAGTGCCCCACGAGGTGTTGCCGGCCAGGCGTGAGCGGTTGTCGTTGACCGGCTGGTTCAGGCGGCGTGGCAATGACCCGTTCTGATGTGGCCAAGGTGCTGGTCAGCGCCTGCCTGTTGGGGCAGCCGGTGCGCTATGACGGCCGGGCCAGTGGGCACCCGGGCCTGTTGCAGCAGTGGCAGGCCGAAGGGCGCGTTGTGGCTTTGTGCCCGGAGGTAGCCGGTGGCTTGCCGACCCCGCGCCCGCCAGCGGAGATACCAGGCGGGCAGGGCGGGGCGGTGCTCGATGGCGGCGCGCAGGTGCTCACAGTGACGGGCAGCGATGTCAGTGCCGAGTTTCTGGCTGGGGCGCAGCTGGCGCTGGAACTGGCGCAGCGGCATGGCATCCGCGTGGCGGTGTTGAAGGCGGGTAGCCCTTCGTGTGGTAACCGGTTGACCTATGACGGCACGTTCAGCGGTGTGAAGGTAGCGGGGGAAGGGGTGACCACGGCGCTGTTGCGGCGGGCTGGGGTGCAGGTGTTCAGCGAATTGGAGCTGGAGCAGGCGGCGCAGGCGCTGGCTGAACTGTCACTGTAAGCCTGTACCGGCCTCCTCGCGTGTTCACCCACGAAGAGGCCAGTACAGGCAGCAATAAATCTTACTGCCCGGCCGCAGTCTCCTGCACGCCCTTGAACCACTTCTGCTCCAGCTCGGCAGTGCGTCCGCTTTCTTTCAAGCGCTGCAACGCATTGTTCACCGCACTTTCGAACGCCGGGTTGTCCTTCTGGAACGGGATCACCAGCTTTTTTTCGCCAATCGGAAGGCTTACATCGAGCGGGCCGTCGTCGCCCTTGAGCGCATCGGTCGATGGCGTGAGCGCGATGTCGTACTTGCCGCTCTCGACACCCGTCAGCACTTCTGTTGCAGGGGCTTCGACGAACTCGGCGCGCAAGTCCAGCTCCCTGGCCAGGTCCTGGCCAAATTCGATGTCGAAACCCGTCAGGTGGTCGTCTTGTTTGAATGCGTACGGCGAATTATCAGCCTGTACGGCAATGCGCAGTTCGCCCCGGTCGGCGATTTCGTCGATCAGCTCCGCCTGGGCCAATGGACTGATCAGTACTGCCAGCAGTACCCCTATGGTCGAACGCATGAATGCCCCTTTTCTTTTAGCAGATTGAATACTGTCGCCACGGCTTTCTTCCTCGCCGTGATCGAACGCAGCCTATGACCTTGAAGCCTCGGCATTGTTTAACCCTGACCGAAATATTTCTGTCAGACAATGTGAACACCTTGGCGAATAATTCAACTAATGTGAACTACCGCCGCCGTCGGATCCCAGGCTGCGGTCAATAAGTGAATCACAGGAGAAGTGAATGAACAGCCTAATTTCGCGTGCTGCCGTTGCCGGTCTGTTGATGGGCGCGTCGGTGTTCGCCAGTGCCGCGGACGCCCTGAAGAGCCAGGAGCCGCCCAAGGATGCCAAGGTCTTCATCGTTTCCCCCGCCGATGGCGCTACGGTCGACAAGACCTTCACCGTCAAGTTCGGCATCGAGGGTATGGCCCTCAAGCCTGCGGGTGATCAGACCCCGCACACCGGGCACCACCACCTGCTGGTGGATGTGGACAAAGAGCCAGTGGCTGACATGCCGCTGCCGACCAGCCTGATGCCGGAGGCTGGCACCGCACTGCCGGCGGGCCCGCAGGTGCTGCACTTTGGCAAGGCGCAGACCGAAACCAGCATTACCCTGGCGCCGGGCAAGCACACCTTGCAACTGATCCTGGGGGACCAGTATCACGTGCCGTTCAAGCCAAGCGTGGAATCGAAGAAGATCACGGTTGAAGTGAAATAAAAAAAGGGAGGCCCAAGGGCCTCCCTTTTTCATGCAGCAAGCAAACTTAGAACAGCACGCGGGAACGGATGGTGCCCTTGACCTGTTGCAGTTTTTCTTGCGCAAGGTCCGAGTACTCGGCGTCAACGTCGATTACCACGTAACCGACTTTCTCGTTGGTCTGCAGGAACTGACCGGAGATGTTGATGCCGTTCTCGGCGAAGACCTTGTTGATCTCGCTGAGTACGCCGGGAATGTTTTCGTGAATGTGCAGCAGGCGGTGCTTGCCTGGGTGCGCCGGCAGGGCCACTTCCGGGAAGTTGACCGAAGATACCGAAGTACCGTTGTCGCTGTACTTGACCAGCTTCTCGGCCACTTCCAGGCCGATGTTGGCCTGGGCTTCGGCGGTGGAACCACCGATGTGCGGGGTCAGGATCACGTTGTCCAGGCCGCGCAGCGGGCTTTCGAACTCTTCGTCGTTGGAGCGCGGCTCGATCGGGAATACGTCGATGGCGGCGCCGATCAGGTGCTTGTCCTTGATGGCAGCGGCCAGGTGGTCCAGTTCGACCACGGTGCCACGGGCGGCGTTGATCAGGATCGCGCCCTTCTTCATCGCGCGGATTTCCTTCTCGCCGATCATCCACTGGGTGGACGGCAGCTCAGGCACGTGCAGCGAGACGATGTCGGCCAGGCCCAGCAGCTCGTTCAGGCTGGTAACCTGCACGGCGTTGCCCAGTGGCAGTTTGGTCAGCGGGTCGTAGAAGTACACCTGCATGCCCAGGTTTTCGGCCAGGACCGACAGCTGGGTACCGATCGAGCCGTAGCCGACGATGCCCAGTTTCTTGCCACGGATTTCGAACGAGTTGGCCGCACTCTTGATCCAGCCACCACGGTGGCAGGAAGCGTTTTTCTCTGGGATGCCGCGCAGCAGCAGGATGGCCTCGGCCAGTACCAGCTCGGCGACCGAACGGGTGTTGGAGTATGGCGCGTTGAACACGGCGATACCGCGCTGGCGGGCAGCTTCCAGGTCAACCTGGTTGGTGCCGATGCAGAAGCAGCCAACAGCGACCAGTTTCTTGGCGCAGTCGAAGATCTCTTCGGTAAGCTGGGTGCGTGAACGGATGCCGATAAAGTGGGCATCGGCGATCTTTTCCTTCAGCTCGGCTTCCGGCAACGAACCAGTGAGGTATTCGATGTTGGTGTAGCCGGCAGCCTTGAGGGTATCGACTGCGTTCTGGTGCACACCTTCAAGAAGAAGGAACCGGATCTTGCTCTTGTCGAGAGAAGTCTTGCTCATCTGCGTAAACCTGTATCCCGGAGAAAAAATGGCGAGGGGTGATGCCAGGCGCGAGGGCAGCCTTAGCATGAACAGCGGGAGGGCTATGCTAGCATACGCGACACAATCTGAGCTTATCCCGACAGGTGAAGAGTACTCAGGGTGACTATGAATAAGTCGAGAGTTCCAGCGATGACCCACCCCGCTGTTATTGAAGAACTGATGACCCTTGTCGACCCTGGCAAGGTCCTGACCGACGCGGCTTCCCTCGAAGCTTATGGCAAGGACTGGACCAAGCATTATCCGCCGGCGCCCAGCGCCATCGTCTTTCCCAAGACGGTCGAGCAGGTGCAGGCCATTGTGCGCTGGGCCAATGCGCACCAGGTGGCGCTGGTGCCGTCTGGCGGGCGCACCGGGCTTTCTGCCGGCGCTGTGGCGGCCAATGGCGAGGTTGTCGTTTCCTTCGATTACATGAACCAGATTCTCGGCTTCAATGCCTTCGACCGCACCGTGGTCTGCCAGCCAGGGGTCATCACCCGGCAATTGCAGGCCTACGCCGAAGAGCAGGGCCTGTATTACCCGGTGGACTTCGCTTCCAGCGGTTCTAGCCAGGTTGGCGGCAACATCGGCACCAATGCCGGCGGGATCAAGGTGATTCGCTACGGCATGACCCGCAATTGGGTCGCAGGGCTGAAAGTGGTCACCGGCAAGGGCGAGTTGCTGGAACTGAACAAAGACCTGATCAAGAACGCCACCGGCTACGACCTGCGCCAGCTGTTCATCGGTGCCGAAGGCACGTTGGGTTTCGTGGTCGAGGCCACCATGCGCCTGGACCGGGCGCCGCGCAACCTTACCGCGATGGTGCTGGGTACACCGGACTTCGACTCGATCATGCCGGTGCTGCACGCCTTCCAGGGCAAGCTGGACCTGACCGCCTTCGAGTTCTTCTCAGACAAGGGCTTGGCCAAGATCCTGGCGCGCGGCGATGTGCCGGCGCCGTTCGAGACCGATTGCCCGTTCTACGCACTGCTGGAGTTCGAGGCCAGCACCGAAGCGGTGGCCAACGAAGCCTTGGCCACCTTTGAGCACTGCGTCGAGCAGGGTTGGGTGCTGGATGGGGTGATGAGCCAGAGCGAAACCCAGCTGAAAAACCTGTGGAAGCTGCGCGAGTACCTGTCTGAAACCATCTCGCACTGGACCCCGTACAAGAACGACATTTCCGTCACCGTGTCGAAAGTGCCCGCGTTCCTGCGCGAAATCGACGCCATCGTCGCGGAGCATTACCCCGATTATGAAGTGGTGTGGTACGGCCATATCGGCGACGGCAACCTGCACCTGAACATCCTCAAGCCCGAGCACATGAGCAAAGACGACTTCTTCGCCTCGTGCACCAAGGTCAACAAGTGGGTGTTCGATATCGTCAAACGCTACAACGGCTCGATCTCCGCCGAGCATGGCGTGGGTATGACCAAGCGCGACTACCTGGGCTACAGCCGCTCGGCGGAAGAAATCGCCTGCATGAAGGCAATAAAGGCCGTGTTCGACCCTAACGGCATCATGAATCCGGGTAAGATCTTCGCTCCCGTATAAAAAGCAGTAGAGGAGTCGGCCATGAGTTACCAGCACCAGTACGTAGACGGCACGCGCATTCACTTCCCGCTGGGCAAGGTGGTGTGCATCGGCCGTAACTATGCCGAGCATGCCAAGGAACTGGACAACCCGATCCCCACCGAACCGCTGCTGTTCATCAAGCCAGGCAGCTGTGTGGTGCCGGCCGAAGGCGGCTTCAAGATCCCGGCCGAGCGGGGTTCGGTGCACTACGAGGCCGAAATTGCCGTGCTGCTGGGCAAGCCGCTGTCGGCCCACCCGAGCGAGGAAGAGGTGCTGGATGCCATTTCCGGCTACGCCCCGGCGCTGGACCTGACCCTGCGCGACGTGCAGGCCAAACTGAAAGAGAAGGGCCTGCCGTGGGAACTGGCCAAGTGCTTTGACGGGGCCTGCGTACTGCCGCCGTTCGTCTCGGCCGCCAGTTTCGAGGATGTCACCGACATCCCGGTGCGCCTGACCGTCAACGGCGAAGTGCGTCAGGACGGCAACAGCGCGATGATGCTGAACCCGATCGTGCCGATGATCCAGTACATGGCGGCGCATTTTTCGCTGCAGGCGGGGGATGTGATCCTCACCGGTACCCCGGCGGGTGTGGGGCCGTTCAATGTCGGTGACGAGCTGGTGCTGGAGCTGCCGGGTGTCAGCCGCTTCGAAAGCCGAGTGTTCTGACTCGAAACCGTGTTGCCTTCTTTGCGGGTAAACCGGCTCCCACAGGTACTGCACAAGGCTTGAGAGCTGTGCAGTACCTGTGGGAGCGGGTTTACCCGCGAAGAGGCCGGACCTGTTTACCGATTTTTCACACCCGATCAGGATAATGCGCGCACCCACGCCCATTTCCCAGGAACCGCGCATGCCATCACCCTCCGCCCCGGCAACACCCAAGCGTCGCTTCTTTCTGCGCTGGCCCTTCGGCCTGGCTGTGGCGGCGGTGATCGGTTATGGCGTATCGGTAGCCATGCACTGGGATGACCGTGGTGCGCTGTGGGTAAAGGAGAGCTTCGAAAGCACCGCCGAGCGCAGCGAAAGCGTGTGGCTGCCGGACTATCAGGTGGACATCGACGCCAAACCACTACCGGGCATGGACGATGACGAAGCCTCGGACGTGGCCTTCAACCCGCATACCCGTACCCTGTTCGCGGTCATGGGCAAGAACCCGATCCTGGTCGAGTTGAGCCTGGAGGGCGATGTTCTGCGCAAGATCCCGCTCAACGGCTGGAGCAACCCGGAGGGTGTCGCCGTGCTGGAAGACGGCAACCTGGCCATTACCGACGAGCGTCTGCACGACCTGACCGTGGTCAAGTTGGACGCGCAGACCACGGCACTGAACCACGGCGACTTCCAGAGCCACGACCTGGGCCAGTCGGTGAAAAGCAACAAGGGTTTCGAGGCCATCGCCTGGGACCCGCTGCGTCAGCGCTTGATCATCGGCGAGGAGCGCCCACCCAAGCTGTACACCTGGAACACCGATGGTCGCAGCCCGCTCCAGGGTGAGAAGCAGCCGCTGCCCAGCGAAGAGCTCGACTTGCGCAACCTCTCTGCCCTGGGCGTTGACCCACGCACCGGCCACTTGCTGGTGCTGTCGGCCGATTCCAACATGCTGCTGGAGCTGGACGAGCAGGGCCAGCAAGTCAGTTTCATGACCCTGCTGGGCGGCTTCAACGGGCTTGAAGACACCATCCCGCGGGCTGAAGGGGTGGCCATGGACGATAAGGGCAACCTGTACATGGTCAGCGAGCCGGCGCTGTTCTATCGCTTCAAGAAGAACTGACAACATCATCAGATTTGCCTGATGCTGGCATTAAGCTTCGTTTCAGCCATTAATGATTAGATTCGCCACCCCTGTGTCGAGTCTGCTCTTATGCGCCGTTTTGTTCGCCTGTTCCTTGTTCTGGTTGCCCTTGGCCTGCTCATGCTTGGCTGGGCCGGGCAGGAGTTTCGCCTGTTCGAGCGTGGCTGGTTCAACCTGAAGACCTGGTGGCACCCTGCCGAGCGGAGCATTGGCCTGGACCGCTACCGGGTAGTGCTGGAGGCGCAGCCGGTCGAAGGGCTGGATGATGACATTTCGGCGCTAACCTACGACCCCGACCGCAAAACCCTTTTCACCGTCACCAATGCCCGTTCGGAGCTGATCGAGCTGTCGCTGGACGGCCGCATCCTGCGCCGCGTGCCGCTGACCGGCTTCGGCGACCCGGAGGCTGTGGAGTACGTTGGGCCAAACAGTTATGTGATTACCGACGAGCGTCAGCAACGGCTGATTCGCGTAAGGCTGGAAGACGACACGATGTTCCTCGATGCCGGTGACGCCGAACAGCTCAGCCTGGGCATTGGCCTGAACGGCAACAAGGGATTCGAGGGCCTGGCATACGATTCGGCGGGCAAGCGGCTGTTCGTGGCCAAGGAGCGCGACCCGATGCTGATCTATGAGGTGCATGGCTTCCCGCATGACAACCCGGAAAAGCCCTACGCCGTGCATGTGGTACAGGACCGCAAGCGCGATTCACGGCTGTTTGTAAGGGACCTGTCGAGTTTGCAGTTCGATGAGCGCAGCGGGCACTTGCTGGCGCTGTCGGACGAGTCGCGGCTGGTGCTGGAGCTGGATGTAGAAGGCAGGCCGCTGAGTACCTTGTCGCTGCGCAAGGGCTCGCAGGGGTTGCAGGCGACGGTGCCGCAGGCGGAGGGGATTGCGATGGATGAGGCGGGGACCATTTACCTGGTCAGTGAGCCGAACCTGTTTTATGTGTTCAAGCAGGTAACGGAGTGAGCAGGTGGGGCTGCTTTGCAGCCCATCGCGACACAAGGCCGCTCCTACAGGAGATGGCGTACCCCTGTAGGAGCGGCCTTGTGTCGCGACACGAGGGCGAAGCCCTCGCCGAAGCTTACTCGGCCTTCAGGCTCTTCACACCTTCAGAGGTGCCCAGCAGCAGCAGGTCCGCCGGCCGCGCCGCGAACAGGCCGTTGGTGACCACGCCAACGATGGCGTTGATCTGCGCTTCCAGCTCCACCGGGTTGGTGATCTGCAGGTTGTGCACGTCGAGGATCACGTTGCCGTTGTCGGTGACCACGCCTTCGCGGTACACCGGGTCGCCGCCCAGCTTGACCAGCTGGCGCGCCACGTGGCTGCGGGCCATCGGGATCACTTCAACCGGCAGCGGGAAGGCGCCCAGCACGGGCACCAGCTTGCTGCCGTCGGCGATGCAGATGAAGGTCTTGGCCACGGCCGCGACGATCTTCTCGCGGGTCAAGGCTGCGCCGCCGCCCTTGATCAGGTTCAGGTGCGCGTCGCTTTCGTCGGCGCCGTCCACGTAGAACTCAAGCTCGCTGACGCTGTTCAGCTCGTACACCGGGATGCCATGGCCCTTCAGGCGCTGGGCAGTGGCTTCGGAGCTGGCGACTGCGCCGTCGAAGGCGGTCTTGTGCTGAGCCAGGGCGTCGATGAAGAAGTTGGCGGTCGAACCGGTACCGACGCCGACAACGCTCTTTTCATCCAGCTTGGGCAGAATGAAGTCGACAGCGGCCTGGGCGACGGCCTGTTTGAGTTGGTCCTGGGTCATGCGGGCTCCGAAAGGGGCAGGGCGGTTTCAAAGTTGCCTAGTATAACGGCTCGCACGGCTTTGCTGTGGTCGCCCGACGTAGCGCTGGGGTAGACTTCCAGCCCTTGTCCCGCGGCCCAGTGATGCATTCCCGATGCTCGAACAGTACGTCAAGAAGATCCTCACCTCGCGCGTCTATGACGTTGCCGTCGAAACCCCGTTGCAGAGCGCCGGGCAACTGAGCAAGCGGCTGGGCAACCAGATTTTGCTCAAGCGCGAAGACCTGCAGCCGGTGTTCTCCTTCAAGATCCGCGGGGCGTACAACAAGCTGGCCCAGCTGAGCCCAGAGGAACTGGCCCGTGGCGTGGTCACCGCCTCGGCCGGCAACCACGCCCAGGGCCTGGCCCTGGCTGCGCGCGAAATGGGCATCAAGGCCACCATCGTGATGCCCAAGACCACCCCGGAAATCAAGGTCGAGGGCGTGCGCTCACGGGGCGGCAAGGTGGTGTTGCATGGCGACTCGTTCCCCGAGGCGCTGGCCTATTCGCTGAAACTGGTCGACGAAAAGGGCTTTGTCTATGTTCACCCTTACGACGACCCGCACACCATCGCCGGTCAGGGCACCGTGGCCATGGAAATCCTGCGCCAGCACCCTGGCCAGCTGGACGCGATCTTCGTGCCGGTGGGTGGCGGTGGCCTGATCGCCGGTATTGCCGCCTACGTGAAGTACCTGCGCCCGGAAATCAAGGTAATCGGCGTCGAGCCGGACGACTCCAACTGCCTACAGGCGGCCATGGCCGCCGGTGAGCGCGTGGTGCTGCCGCAGGTCGGGCTGTTCGCCGACGGTGTGGCGGTGGCCCAGATTGGCCAGCACACCTTCGATATCTGCCGCCACCATGTGGACGAAGTCGTCACCGTCAGCACAGACGAGATTTGCGCAGCAATCAAGGATATCTACGACGATACCCGCTCGATCACCGAACCTGCCGGCGCCTTGGGCGTTGCGGGCATCAAGAAGTACGTCGAGCTGTATGGCGTGACCGGGCAGACGCTGGTGGCTATCGACTCTGGTGCCAACGTCAACTTCGACCGCCTGCGCCATGTGGCCGAGCGTGCCGAGTTGGGTGAAAAGCGTGAGGCGATCATCGCCGTGACCATTCCCGAGCGACCGGGCAGCTTCAAGGCCTTCTGCGAGGCCATTGGCAAGCGCCAGATCACCGAGTTTAACTACCGCAAGCACACCTCGGACGAAGCGCATATCTTCGTGGGCGTGCAGACCCACCCGGAAAACGACCCGCGTGCAGCGCTGGTGCAGCAACTGACCGAGCAGGGCTTCCCAGTTACCGACCTGACCGACAACGAGCTTGCCAAGTTGCATATCCGCCATATGGTGGGTGGCCATTCGGCCGGTGCCAGTGACGAAATGGTACTGCGCTTCGAGTTCCCCGAGCGGCCAGGGGCGCTGTTCAACTTCCTCAACAAGTTGGGCGGGCGCTGGAACATCTCGATGTTCCACTACCGCAACCATGGCGCAGCTGACGGGCGTGTGGTGGCAGGCCTGCAGGTGCCGGAGGATGAGCGTCACCTGGTACCGGCGGCGCTGGCCAAGATCGGCTACCCGTACTGGGACGAGACCGAAAACCCCGCTTACAAGCTGTTCCTGGGCTGAGCGGCTAAGCTTGGCTTATCGCTCAAGGATGTGAAGACATGGAACACCTGACCACCCTCAAGACCTTGCACATCATTGCCACCGCACTGCTGCTTTTGGGCGCCTTGGGCTTGGCGGCCTGGACCGTTCGCGCCCGCCGTCAGGGTGATGCCGAGGCTTATGCAAAGCTGCTGCGCCGGCCGTTGGTATTTGTCTGGCTGGTGATGGGCCTGTGCCTGGTGAGCATGCCGCTTACCGGTTGGTGGCTGGTGCATCTGGTGGGCTGGCCGCTGGGGCAGACCTGGGTGCTGGCGTCCAGCGTCATCTATACCTTTGGCGCGTTTGCCGTGTGGTGGCTGCTGGTACGGCTGAACCGGCTGCGCAAGGCCGAAGTGGTAGGGCTGCGGTTTACCCTGGCGCTGGCGGTGTTCAGCGGGGTGTGCTTCCTGTCCATTGCCGGGCTGATGGGTGCCAAGCCAGTTTGAGGCCAGAGGAGGGCTTCGCCCTCCATCGCGACGCAAGGCCGATCCCACAGGGGAGCGCGAATCCCTGTAATCTCAATCCCTCAGCGAAACCACCGGCCACCCGCGCTTCTCGGCCTCGGCCCGCAAGTTCGGGTCCGGGTCCACCGCCACCGCATGCGTCACCCGCTGCAATAGCGGCAGGTCATTCATCGAGTCGCTATAGAAGTAGCTGTCCTCGAGATCAAAGCCGTTCTCCAGCATCCAGCGGTCCAGCCGCGTCACCTTGCCTTCACGGAAACACGGTATATCGGTACTACGCCCGGTATAGCGACCGTCGCGCATCTCGCACTCGGTTGCCAGCAGCACGCGAATGCCAAGACGCCGTGCAATTGGCGCGGTGACGAAGCGGTTGGTAGCGGTAATGATCACCAACTGGTCGCCCGCCTCGCGGTGCTGCTGCAGCAGGGCCAGGGCCTTGGGCAGGATGATCGGTTCGATGCAGTCGCGCATGAAGTCGCGGTGCCATTCGTCGAGCTGGGCCACGGGCGTTGCCGCCAGGATCTCCATGGAAAAGGCCAGGTAGGCCTGCAGGTCCAGGGTGCCGTTGAGGTAGTCCTGGTAGAAACCATCGTTGCGTTGCTTGTAGGCGAGTGGGTCGAGGATGCCACGCTCGCAAAGGTAGTCACCCCAGGCATGGTCGCTGTCGCCACCGAGGAGGGTATTGTCCAGGTCGAATAAAGCCAGGCGCATCGCGGTCACTCGCATCAGCCACAGGGTAGGCCCGCAGAATACGGAGTTTTCACGCTGCTGCACATAAGCTTGGCGGGCGCGTTGCTGCGCTCGCAAGCTTTGTGGAACAATGCGGGGACATGCGTTTGCGAGGTTGCTGCCGTGATCGACCCGGATGGTTTTCGCCCCAATGTCGGGATCATTCTTACGAATGATGCCGGGCAGGTGCTATGGGCTCGACGGATCAACCAGGATGCCTGGCAGTTCCCCCAGGGTGGTATCAACCCTGACGAGACGCCTGAAGATGCCCTGTACCGCGAGCTGAACGAAGAAGTTGGCCTTGAACGCGACGATGTGGAAATTCTTGCCTGCACCCGTGGCTGGTTGCGTTATCGTTTACCGCAGCGACTGGTACGTACCCACAGCCAGCCGCTGTGCATCGGCCAGAAGCAGAAGTGGTTCCTGCTGCGCCTGGTCAGCAACGAACAACGGGTGCGGATGGACCTGACCGGCAAGCCGGAATTCGACGGCTGGCGCTGGGTGAGCTATTGGTATCCGCTGGGCCAGGTTGTGACATTCAAGCGCGAGGTGTACCGACGCGCCCTGAAAGAGCTAGCACCGCGTCTACTGACGCGCGACTGACGACGGAGTTCGACCCCGAGCCATGCTCAATACGCTGCGCAAGATCGTCCAGGAAGTAAACTCCGCCAAAGATCTCAAGTCGGCGTTGGGGATCATTGTCTTGCGCGTCAAGGAAGCCATGGGCAGCCAAGTCTGCTCGGTCTACCTGCTCGACCCGGAAACCAACCGCTTCGTGCTGATGGCTACCGAAGGCCTGAACAAGCGCTCCATCGGCAAGGTCAGCATGGCCCCCAACGAAGGCCTGGTTGGCCTGGTGGGTACCCGGGAAGAGCCGCTGAACCTGGAAAACGCCGCCGACCACCCGCGTTACCGCTACTTTGCCGAAACCGGCGAAGAGAAATTCGCCTCCTTCCTGGGTGCACCGATCATCCACCACCGCCGTGTGGTCGGGGTATTGGTCATTCAGCAAAAGGAGCGCCGCCAGTTCGACGAGGGCGAGGAAGCCTTCCTGGTCACCATGAGCGCCCAGCTCGCCGGGGTAATCGCCCATGCCGAAGCCACGGGCTCGATCCGTGGCCTGGGTCGCCAGGGCAAGGGTATTCAGGAAGCGCGCTTCGTGGGTGTGCCCGGCTCGCCTGGCGCTGCCGTGGGGCGCGCGGTGGTGATGTTGCCGCCGGCCGACCTGGAAGTGGTGCCGGACAAGACTGTCGATGACATCGACGCTGAACTGAAGCTGTTCCAGAACGCCCTTGAAGGCGTGCGCGACGACATGCGCAAGCTGTCGGCCAAGCTGGCCACCCAGCTGCGCCCGGAAGAGCGCGCGCTGTTCGATGTGTACCTGATGATGCTTGAAGACGCAGCCCTGGGCGGTGAGGTGACCGAGGTCATCAAGACCGGCCAATGGGCTCAGGGCGCGCTGCGCCAGGTGGTTGGCGAGCACGTCAACCGCTTCGAGCTGATGGACGATGACTACCTGCGCGAGCGCGCCTCCGACGTCAAGGACCTTGGCCGGCGCCTGCTGGCCTACCTGCAGGAAGCCCGCTCGCAATCGCTGGTGTATGCCGACAACACCATCCTGGTCAGTGAAGAGCTGACGCCGGCCATGCTTGGTGAAGTGCCGGAAGGCAAGCTGGTAGGCCTGGTCTCGGTGCTGGGTTCGGGCAACTCTCACGTTGCCATCCTCGCTCGCGCCATGGGCATTCCCACGGTCATGGGCCTGGTGGACCTGCCGTACTCCAAAGTCGATGGCATTGAACTGATCGTCGACGGTTACAAGGGCGAGGTGTTCACCAACCCCAGCGAAGTGCTGCGCAAGCAGTACAGCGAAGTGGTCGAGGAAGAGCGTCAGCTGGCCCAGGGCCTGGATGCCCTGCGCGAACTGCCATGCGTTACCCCCGATGGCCACCGCATGCCGCTGTGGGTCAACACTGGCCTGCTCGCCGACGTGGCCCGTGCACAGCAACGCGGCGCCGAAGGGGTCGGCCTGTACCGCACTGAAGTGCCGTTCATGATCAACCAGCGCTTCCCCAGCGAGAAAGAGCAGCTGGCCATTTACCGTGAGCAACTGGCGGCCTTCCACCCGCTGCCGGTGACCATGCGTACCCTCGACATTGGGGGTGACAAGGCGCTGTCGTACTTCCCGATCAAGGAAGAAAACCCCTTCCTGGGTTGGCGCGGCATCCGCGTCACCCTCGACCACCCGGAAATCTTCCTGGTACAAACCCGCGCCATGCTCAAGGCCAGCGAGGGCCTGAACAACCTGCGCATCCTGCTACCGATGATTTCCGGCATTCACGAGCTGGAAGAGGCGCTGCACCTGATTCACCGCGCCTGGGGCGAAGTGCGTGACGAAGGCACCGACGTGCCGATGCCGCCGGTGGGTGTGATGGTGGAAATCCCGGCAGCGGTGTACCAGACCAAGGAGCTGGCGCGGCAGGTGGACTTCCTGTCGGTCGGTTCCAACGACCTGACCCAGTACCTGCTGGCGGTTGACCGCAACAACCCGAGGGTCGCCGACCTTTACGACTACCTGCACCCGGCGGTGCTGCAGGCGTTGAACACGGTTGTGCGCGACGCCCATGGCGAAGGCAAGCCAGTGAGCATCTGTGGTGAGATGGCCGGTGACCCAGCGGCGGCGATACTGTTGATGGCCATGGGCTTCGACAGCCTGTCGATGAACGCCACCAACCTGCCGAAGGTGAAGTGGATGCTGCGTCAGGTGAACATGAGCAAGGCCACGGAACTGCTGGCCGAGGCCCTGAGCCATGACAACCCGCAGGTTATCCACAGCTCGCTGCAGTTAGCACTGAAGAACCTTGGGTTGGCGCGGATGATTGGGCCTGGGGCCAATAAAACCCTGTGAAATTCGGGGGCCGCCTTGCGGCCCCATGGCCCTCAGACCGTAAGCTCAACTTCCCCCAAGTGCCCACCAAAAGGCCCGAAGCTGCGCTCAACCAGTCGCCTTTTGCCCTGATCATCCACAATCAGCACCGTACTTGCCCGCGTCCCATAATTCTGGCTGGCAATAAACACACTCGACAGCAACTTCTCGGTCGCTACTCCCACGCCCGTCTCGGGTAGGTCACCCTCAGCCGCAGGCTCGTTATCTGCCAGCAACGCCAGCAACCGATGCGGCTCGGGCGCTTCCAGCAGGCCCTCCAGTCCGCTACGTGCCTTCACCAGCTTCGGCCATGGCGTATCCAGCCCGGCATTGGATAACCCGTACACCCCGGCATGCAGCAGGCGCGGCGTGGCTTCCCGAGCATTCAGATATCCCAGCTGCTGGCCATCACCCACCAGCAGGTTGAACCCCGAATACTGCCCACTTCGGCTGGCCACCTGGCCCAGGTAAGCCTCGACACCCATTTCACCCTGCAGGTACGCCGCCACCAGCTCACCCCGCGAGCGTGGCCCCAGCGCCTGGCCCGGGTCGCGGATGTTGGTCAGCGCGGCAAAGCGCCCCTGTTGGCCCACGCCCAGCCAGGTACCACCGGCTTCCAGGTCTCGCCCGGCGTGTACGCCGGGCGCATCGTCCCAGGCTGCCAGGGGCTGGGTGGGGCGGGCATAGAATTCGTCGCGGTTGGCCGCCACGATCAGCGGCAGGGCGTGCCCCGGCCGCCAGGCAAATACGATCAGGCACATCGGTTGGGCCTCTGTGTTTTCTGCCACTGTACCCACAGCAGCATGGCCGATCCATCCTGTCACAGAGTTCACTAGAGCCCCGAGCCCGGCTTCCGTTACCATGCCGGATTGATTTCTCGGGGACGCCGAATGGAATTCGTGCTCTATCTGCTGTTGGGCGCCTGTGCTGGTGTGCTGGCCGGGCTGTTCGGCGTGGGCGGTGGCATCATCATCGTGCCGGTGCTGGTGTTCAGCTTCACCTTGCAGGGCTTCGATGCCTCGGTGTTGACCCATCTGGCAGTCGGCACGTCACTGGCAACCATCGTATTCACTTCGATCAACGCTGTGCTCGAGCACCACCGCAAGGGTGCCGTGCAATGGCCGATTTTCGCCTGGATGACCCTCGGCATCCTGCTGGGGGCCGGCGTCGGTGCCAAGACCGCCTCGTTGATCCAAGGCCCGTTGCTGCAAAAGATCATCGGTGTGTTTGCCCTGGTCATCGCCGCGCAGATGGCACTGGGCCTCAAACCCAAGGCCAGCCGTGGCATCCCCGGTAAACCTGCATTGGTTGGGGCCGGTGGGGTGATCGGCTGGGCTTCGGCCATCTTCGGCATCGGCGGTGGTTCGCTGACCGTGCCGTTCCTGACCTGGCGCAGCCTGCCGATGCAGCAGGCGGTGGCCACGTCCTCGGCCTGTGGCCTGCCGATCGCCCTGGCCAGTGCCCTGAGCTTCATGCTGCTGGGTTGGCACGAAGAGCACCTGCCGGCCCATAGCCTGGGTTACGTGTACCTGCCGGCGATGATCGGCATTGCCGTGACCAGCATGTTTTTCGCCCGCTTTGGCGCGCGTCTGGCGCACAAGCTGTCGCCCCGTTTGTTGAAACGCCTGTTCGCAGCGCTGCTGTTCTGTGTCGGCCTCAGCTTTTTGATTTGAATCGAGAGGAAGTTCCATGCTGCCTTACCCGCAGATAGACCCCGTGGCCCTGGCCATCGGGCCGCTGAAAATCCATTGGTACGGTCTGATGTACCTGATCGGCATCGGCGGTGCCTGGCTGCTGGCCTCGCGCCGGCTGAACCGCTTCGATCCCACCTGGAGCCGCGAGAAGCTTTCCGACCTGGTGTTCTGGCTGTCGATGGGTGTGATTGTCGGCGGGCGCCTGGGCTATGTGCTGTTCTACGACCTGCACGCCTACCTGGCCAACCCGACGCTGATCTTCGAGGTGTGGAAGGGCGGCATGTCGTTCCACGGTGGCTTCATCGGCGTGATGTTGGCGGCCTTGTGGTTCGGCAAGCGCAACAACAAGTCGTTCTTCGAACTGATGGACTTCGTTGCCCCGCTGGTGCCGATCGGCCTGGGTGCCGGGCGTATCGGCAACTTCATCAACGCCGAGCTGTGGGGCAAACCCACCGACGTGCCATGGGCGATGATCTTCCCGCCGTTCAGCGACCCAGCCCAGCTGCCACGCCACCCGTCGCAGCTGTACCAGTTCGCCCTGGAGGGCGTGGCACTGTTCGTCATCCTCTGGCTGTTCTCGCGCAAGCCGCGGCCGACCATGGCGGTATCGGGCATGTTCGCGCTGTTCTACGGCATCTTCCGCTTCATCGTCGAATTCGTGCGGGTGCCGGATGCCCAGCTGGGTTATATCGCCTGGGGCTGGCTGACCATGGGTCAGATTCTGTGCGTGCCGATGATCCTGGCTGGCCTTGGCCTGATCTGGTGGGCTTATAATCGCAAGCCTACGGCGAAACCCGCCTGATTAATCCCACGGCAGGGGCGATCCCCCTGCCGTTTTTGCTACAGGTAAGCCATGAAACAGTATCTGGACCTGGTCCGCGACGTCATCGAAAACGGCACGATGCAGGGCAACCGCACCGGCATTCGCACCATCAGCCTGCCGGGCGCCATGCTGCGTTTCGACCTGCAAAAGGGCTTTCCGGCCATCACCACGCGCAAACTGGCGTTCAAGTCGGCAATCGGCGAAATGGTCGGTTTTCTGCGGGGCGTGAAAAACGCAGGTGAATTCCGCGAGCTGGGCTGCAAGGTCTGGGACCAGAACGCCAACGAAAACGCTCAGTGGCTGGCCAACCCGTTCCGCCAGGGCCATGACGACCTGGGCGAGATCTACGGCGTGCAATGGCGCCAATGGCCAGGCTACAAGCGCATCCCGCTGAGCAACTCGGCCGCCATCGAAATGGCCGAAAAGGCAGGCTTCCGCCGTATTGCCCAGGACGAAGAGGACGGCGTCGCCTTCGTCATCCTGTACAAGGCCATCGACCAGGTGCGCCAGTGCCTGGACACCATCGCCAACGACCCGGGCAGCCGCCGCATCCTGTTCCACGGCTGGAACTGCGCGCAGCTGGACGAAATGGCCCTGCCGCCGTGCCACCTGCTGTACCAGTTCCACCCAAATGTCGAGACCAAGGAAATTTCCCTGACCCTCTACATCCGCTCCAACGACCTGGGCCTGGGCACACCGTTCAACCTCACCGAAGGCGCGGCGTTGCTGTCGCTGTTCGGCCGCCTGACCGGTTACACCCCGCGCTGGTTCACCTACTTCATCGGTGATGCCCATGTGTATGAAAACCACCTGGACATGCTGCATGAGCAGCTCAAGCGCGAGCCGCTGGAGGCGCCGAAACTGGTGATCAGCGACCGCGTGCCGGCGTTTGCCGAGACGGGTAAGTACGAGCCGGAGTGGCTGGAGAAGATCGAACCGAGTGATTTCTGGTTGGAAGGTTATGAGCACCATGCGCCGATGACAGCGCCGATGGCGGTGTGATTTTCTAGATTGCCGGGGGGCGCAAAGCGCCCCCGGCAATCTCAATGCCCGTGGCTGCGCCCCACATGCGAATGCTCGGTATCCGGTACCGATACCGCCCCGTTCGTCTCCAATCGCTGCAAAATCGCGCACTCACTCCCTTGCGCATTGCAGCGCCGCCGCAGCTCTACCAGCTGTTCCTGCAACGCCACCAAACCGTCGATACGCGCCTGCACATGCTCGATATGCTCGTCGATCAGCGCGTTGACACTGCCGCACGAGTCATCCGGGCTGTCGCGTAGGCGTAGCAGGCTGCGAATTTCGTCCAGGGTCATGTCCAGGGTGCGGCAGTTACGGATGAAGGTCAGCCGCTCGACGTGAGCCTGGGTATACAGCCGGTAGTTGCCGTCACTGCGCGCAGGCTCCGGCAGCAGGTTTTCCCGCTCGTAGTAGCGAATGGTTTCCACCGCACAGTCGGTGGCTTTGGCCAGTTCTCCGATTTTCATCACGAATCTCCAGCAATAGGCTTGACCCTATAGTGGCTACAGGGTGTTCACTTGGCAACAGGCTCACTTTAAGGATGACCCCATGAACCAGCCTGTCAGCCACGACCACAAGCACTCGCACGATCACGCCCATGGCGATGACGACCACGGCCATGCTGCCCACGGCCACAGCTGCTGCGGCTCCAAAGCCGCGCCATCGCTGGTGCAACTGAGCGAAACGGCCAGTGCCCAGGCGCAGCTCAGCCGTTTTCGCATCGACGCCATGGACTGCCCCACCGAGCAGACGCTGATCCAGGACAAACTGGGCAAGCTGGCCGGAATCGAGCAGCTGGAATTCAACCTGATCAACCGCGTGCTTGGCGTGCGCCATACCTTGAACGGTACGGCTGAAATCGAGCGGGCCATCGACAGCCTGGGCATGAAGGCCGAGCCGATTGCTGCCGAGGACGACGGCACCACCAGCGCGGCACAACCGGCCAAGACCCGCTGGTGGCCGCTGGCACTGTCGGGTATTGCTGCGATTACCGCCGAAATCGTGCACTTCGCTGCGCTGGCCCCGGAATGGGTGGTAGCGGGGCTGGCGCTGTTGGCGATCCTCGGCTGCGGCCTGGGTACCTACAAGAAGGGCTGGATCGCCCTGAAAAACCGCAACCTCAACATCAATGCCTTGATGAGCATTGCCGTGACCGGTGCGGTGCTGATCGGCCAGTGGCCGGAAGCAGCCATGGTGATGGTGCTGTTCACGGTTGCCGAGCTGATCGAAGCGCGCTCGCTGGACCGTGCGCGCAATGCCATCGGCGGGTTGATGCAGTTGGCCCCGGACATGGCCACGGTGCAGCAGGCCGATGGCCTGTGGCGCGAGCTGGACGTGCGTGAAGTGGCCATCGGTGCGTTGGTGCGGGTGCGCCCCGGCGAACGCATCGGCCTGGACGGTGAAGTGACCAGTGGGCAGTCCAGCGTCGATCAGGCACCGATCACCGGTGAAAGCCTGCCTGTAGAGAAGGCAGTGGGCGACAAACTGTTCGCCGGTACCATCAACCAGGCGGGAGCATTGGAGTTCCGCGTTACCGCTGCTGCCGGGCAGTCTACCCTGGCGCGGATCATCAAGGCCGTGGAGGAGGCACAAGGCGCGCGGGCACCTACCCAGCGCTTCGTCGACCGTTTTTCGCGCATCTACACCCCGGTGGTGTTCGCCATTGCCCTGGCCGTGGCGGTGATCCCGCCGTTGTTCATGGCCGGTGCCTGGTTCGACTGGGTCTACCGTGCTCTGGTATTGCTGGTGGTTGCGTGCCCCTGCGCATTGGTGATCTCGACCCCGGTGACCATCGTCAGCGGACTGGCGGCTGCCGCGCGCAAAGGCATCCTGATCAAGGGCGGCGTCTATCTGGAGGGCGGCCGCCACCTGGACTTCCTGGCCCTGGACAAGACCGGCACCATCACCCACGGCAAACCGGTACAGACTGACGCCGAAGTGCTGGCGTCGCAGTTCGAAGCCCGCGCTCAAGCCCTGGCCGCCAGCCTGGGCGAGCGCTCGGACCACCCGGTGTCCCGCGCTATCGCTCAGTTCGGCAAGGCGCAAGGGCTGGCTCTAAGTGAAGTGGATGACTTCGCCGCCCTGGCCGGGCGCGGTGTGCGTGGCACCATCGACGGTGAGGTCTACCACTTGGGCAACCACCGCCTGGTCGAAGAGCTGGGCCTGTGCTCGCCAGCGCTGGAAGCCAAACTGGATGCGCTGGAGCGTCAGGGCAAGACCGTGGTGCTGCTGCTCGACCGTTCCGGGCCATTGGCGCTGTTTGCCGTTGCCGACACCGTGAAGGACAGCAGCCGCCAGGCTATCGCCGAGCTGCATGAACTGGGTATCAAGACTGTCATGCTGACCGGTGATAATCCGCATACCGCCCAGGCCATCGCCGCTGTGGTGGGCATCGACCGCGCCGAGGGTAACCTGCTGCCAGCCGACAAGCTGAAAACCATCGAGGCCTTGTACGCAGAAGGCCACCGGGTGGGCATGGTCGGTGATGGTATCAACGACGCGCCAGCTCTGGCCCGCGCCGAGATCGGTTTTGCCATGGCCGCCGCTGGTACCGACACCGCCATCGAGACCGCCGACGTAGCGCTGATGGACGACGACTTGCGGAAAATTCCGGCCTTCGTCAGGCTGTCGCGCCAAAGCGCGGCGATCCTCATGCAGAACATCGTTCTGGCGTTGGGCATCAAGGCGATATTCCTGGCCATCACCTTTGCTGGCATGGCGACCATGTGGATGGCGGTGTTCGCCGACATGGGCGTGAGCCTGCTGGTGGTGTTCAACGGCTTGCGCCTGTTGCGCAAATAGAGGACGTGCATGCTGAGTTCGGAGCTGAAAGCCTTTTACATGGTGGCCCGTCTGGGCAGCATCACCCTGGCGGCGAAGAAGCTTGGGCTCAGCCAGCCCACGGTAACCACGCAGATCCGCAACCTGGAAGGCCAGTACGCCGTGGAGCTGTTCTACCGTGGCGGTCGGCGCCTGGTGCTGAGCGAGGAGGGCGTGCGCCTGTTGCCGATGGTCAAGGCACTGCTGCAGCAGGAGGCCGACATCGAGTTCGAGCTGCGCAACAGCGGCCAGGCGCAGGGCAGCCTGCGCATCGCAGCCACGGCGCCTTACTACATCCTTGACCTGGTGAAAATCTACCGCGAACGGCTGCCTCAGGTAGAAGTGGCGGTGGAGATCGGCAACTCGCAGCAGGTGCTGGAAATGCTCGAAGACTACCGGGTGGATATCGCCGCGTCTTCGCAACTGGTGGAGGATGCGCGGTTGGTGCGGCGGGTACTGGGGACTGATCCGCTGGTGGTGGCGGTGCACCGCAACCACCCATTGGCCCATCGCCAGTCGGTGTCCATCGAGGGGGTAGCCGGGCATTGCCTGCTGATGCGCGAGAAGGGCTCGACCACGCGCAAGCTAACCGAACAGATGATGCAGGAGGCCGGGGTCAAAGCCGGCGCCTTGCTGGAAATCGGCAGCCGCGAGTCGATTCGCGAGGCGGTGCTGCGCAACATCGGCATCAGCGTGATTGCCCGCCATGAGGTGCCGCACAACCCTGAGCTGCGGGTGCTGGCGCTGGAGAATGCGCCGGTGATGCATGAGTATTTGTATTGCCTGAAGGAGCGTCGCCAGGCCCGTTTGCCGGCTGCCTTTCTTGGGGTGGCGCAGGAAGTGGCTGGCTCACACTTCTGATTCAGGAGTATACAGGCACTGTAGGAGTGGCCTTGTGTCGCGATGGGCTGCGCAGCAGCCCCGGGGTTTCAGCTCCGCCGCATGAATTGCCGGGGCTGCTGCGCAGCCCATCGCGACACAAGGCCGCTTCTACAAAATCTGCCTATATCACTATCATCGACTTTTGCCCAAACGCCACAGAACCTTCGCACAGCCTTCCTAGCATGGCCCCCATCTCTTCGATGAGGCCCTGCCATGAACCACACCACCCCCGGCGCACAAATGACCGTGCGCAACATCCACAAGCGCTTCGGTGCCTTCACGGCGCTGAACGATGTCTCGCTGGACATCGCCGCCGGCGAGCTGGTGTGCCTGCTTGGCCCGTCCGGTTGCGGCAAGACCACGCTGTTGCGTTGCATTGCCGGCCTGGAGCGCCAGGACCGCGGTACGCTGTACATCGGCGAACGCGATATTTCCGAGCTGCCGCCCCAGGCCCGTGACTACGGCATCCTGTTCCAGTCCTACGCGCTGTTTCCCAACCTCACCGTCGAAGCCAACATCGCCTACGGCCTGACCGGCAGTGGCCGCGAGCAGGCCCGTCAGCGTGTGGCCGAAATGCTCGAGCTGGTGGGCCTTGCCGGCAGCGAGAAAAAGTACCCCGGCCAGCTTTCCGGTGGTCAGCAGCAACGTGTGGCCCTGGCCCGCGCGTTGGCACCTTCGCCTTCCTTGTTGCTGCTCGACGAGCCGATGTCGGCGCTGGATGCGCGGGTGCGCGAGCACCTGTGCACCGAGCTGCGCCAGCTGCAACGGCAGCTGGGCATCACCACCTTGATGGTGACCCACAACCAGGACGAGGCCATGTTGATGGCCGACCGCATTGCGGTAATGAACAACGGCCAGGTCGAGCAGTACGCCACCCCGCAGGAAATCTACGACCAGCCGGCCACGCCGTTCGTCGCCGAGTTCGTCGGCCAAGGTAACTGGCTGCCGTTTCAGCGCAGCAGCGACAGCCATGCCCAGGTTGGCGGCATGAACATGCGCCTGGCGCCGGGTTCGGCCCAGGCCAGCAGCGGTCGGCTGTTCTGCCGCCCAGAGGCGATCACGGTCAACCCGGTGGTACACGAAGAAAACCTGTTCCCGGCCATGGTTCGCGAAATCACCTTCCTCGGTAACCGCTGTCGCATGAGCTTTGAACTCAAGGCCTTGCCAGGCCATGCCTTGCTGGCTGAACTGGCCCCCGAAGCCATGCCGCGCCTGGGTTCGCAGGACATCTGGGTGGCACTGCCGCCGCAGAGCCTGCAGGTGTTTGCCTGAGATGGCCGCGCCAATGTCCCTGCCACTGGGCCAGGCCAAAGCCGCGCCGCGTGCTGGCGTCGCCCTGGGTGACCGGTTGTTCGTCGTCGGCGGCAAGAGCCTGCTGCTGATCCTGTTGGTGCTGGCCGTGCTGATGCCGCTGCTGGCGATCTTCTGGCGTGGTTTCAGCGGTGAAGCGGGCCAAGGCGGCGGATTGCTGGCGGCCCGTGAACTGTTCGCCAGCGACAACTTCCACTGGTTGCTGGGCAACAGCCTGTCGGTGGCCTTGACGGTTGCGGCCATCGTGGTGCCGCTGGCCTACCTGTTCGCCTATGCCCTGCAACGCACGCTGATTCCGGCCAAGGGCCTGTGGCGGGGGATTTCGCTACTGCCGCTGTTGGCACCGTCGATGCTGCCGGCCATCGCCCTGGTCTACTTGTTCGGCAACCAGGGGCTGCTGCGCGGGTTGCTCAGCGACAACATCTACGGTTTCTGGGGCATCGTGCTGGGCGAGGCTATCTACACCTTCCCGCATGCGCTGATGATCCTGCTGTCGGCGCTGTCGCTGGCCGATGCTCGCCTGTTCGATGCAGCTTCCAGCATGGGTGCCGGCTCGTGGCGGGCGTTCACCAGCATTACCTGGCCGGCCACACGCCAGGCGGTGTTCGCGGCGTTGTGCCTGGTATTCACCCTGACCATCACCGACTTCGGTGTGCCGGTAGTGGTCGGTGGCGACTATCAGGTGCTGGCACTGGAAGCCTACAAGGCGGTGGTCGGCCAGCAACAGTTTGGCCGTGGCGCGTTGATCGGCATGGTGCTGCTGTTGCCAGCGCTGTTCAGCTTTACCGTCGACGCCTGGCTGCGCCGGCGCCAGGGCGAGGCCATGAGCGGCCGTGCCCAGGTGTTCGTACCCAAGCCATCGCGTGGCCGCGATGCCTGCTTCCTGGCCATCGTGCTGCTGGTGTGCGCGGCATTGTTGCTGGTGATCGGTATGGCGGTGTATTCCTCGCTGGTCACCTTCTGGCCATACAACCTCTCGTTGTCACTGCGTCATTACCTGTTCGACGACACCGCAGGTGGCGGCTGGCTGGCCTACCGCAACAGCGTGACCATGGCCATCGGCACCGCGCTGATCGGCAGCATCGTGATCTTCACCGGTGCCTACCTGATGGAGAAAACCCAGGGGCAACGCCTGCTCAACCAGGCGCTGCGCCTGCTCAGCTTCATCCCCATGGCCGTGCCGGGCCTGGTGCTGGGCCTGGGCTACGTTTTCTTCTTCAACCTCAACGGCAACCCGCTGCATGTGCTGTACGGCGGCATGGGGCTGCTGGTGGTGTGCACCATCGCCCATTACCTGACCACCGCGCAGATGACCGCCACCACCGCCCTGCGTCAGCTCGACGGCGAGTTCGAAGCCGCTGCGTTGTCGCTGAAGGCGCCGCTGTACAAGCACTTCCTGCGGGTGACCGTGCCAATCTGCCTGCCGGCGTTGCTGGACATCATCCGCTACCTGTTCGTCTCGGCGATGACCACCGTGTCGGCGGCGATCTTCCTGTACAGCCCCGACACCATTCTGGCTGCCGTTGCCGTGCTGAACATGGACGACGCCGGCAACGTTGGCGGTGCCGCCGCCATGTCCACCCTGATTTTGCTGACCAGTGCCGGCGCTTCGCTGCTGCTGGCCGCAGCCTCACGCGGCCTGCTGCGCCGCTCCCAAGCCTGGCGCCAACGCGCCGCGACCGTCTGACCTGTAAGGAACCTACCCATGTACAAGCACCTTGCACTTGCCGCTGCTGTTTGCGCCGTGTTCAGCCTGCAGGCTTCGGCCGCCAATACCCAGCTGACGGTCTACACCGCGCTGGAAGCCGAGCAATTGAAGAGCTACAAACAAGCCTTCGAAAAAGCCAACCCGGATATCGAGATAAAGTGGGTGCGTGATTCCACCGGCATCATCACCGCCAAGCTGCTGGCCGAGAAAGACCGCCCGCAAGCCGACGCGGTTTGGGGCCTGGCGGCGTCCAGCCTGGCGATTCTCGACCAGAACGGCATGCTTGAAGCCTATGCACCGAAAGACCTGAGCAAGATCTCCGGCAACTACCGGGACGCTGCCAACCCTCCGGCTTGGGTGGGTATGGATGTGTGGGCCGCGACCATCTGCTTCAATACCATCGAGGCCGAGAAGCAGGGCCTGAGCAAACCGGTGAGCTGGCAGGACCTGACCAAGCCCGAGTACAAGGGCAAGATCGTCATGCCCAACCCGGCCTCGTCCGGCACCGGTTTCCTTGACGTGAGTGCCTGGTTGCAGACCTTCGGTGAACCGCAAGGCTGGGCCTACATGGACGCGCTGCACCAGAACATCGGCCAGTACGTTCATTCCGGCTCCAAACCGTGCAAGCTGGCAGCGGCAGGCGAGTTCCCGATCGGTATTTCGTTCGAATACCCGGCCGTGCAGCTCAAGCGCCAGGGCGCCCCCCTGGACATCGTGCTGCCGAAGGAAGGCCTGGGTTGGGAGATCGAGGCGACTGCAGTGATCAAGGGCTCGCCCAAGGCGAATGCGGCCAAGCGCCTGGCTGATTTCTCGGCAAGCCCGGCGGCCATGGAGCTGTACAAGGAAAACTTCGCCGTGCTGGCCGCGCCAGGCATTGCCAAGCCGCAGACCGAGTTGCCGGCAGACTATGAGCAGCGCCTGATCAAGAACGACTTTGCCTGGGCTTCGAAAAACCGGGATGAAATCCTGACCGAATGGCGCAAGCGCTATGACGGCAAGTCGGAGAAGGTGGCCCAGCAGTAACCTGTACCGGCCTCTTTGCGGGCACGCCCGCGAAGAGGTCACCGCCGCTATCAAGCCAGGACTACTAGATACCGATGCCTACTCCAGCCCAGATCATCGATAGCACCTTTGCCCTGTACGCGCGCCATGGCAGCGACGACTACATCGGCGAAGCCATCACCCAGCTCGAGCACATGTCCCAAGCCGCGCAACTGGCCATGGCCGAAGGCTTCGACGATGAAGTGGTGCTGGCGGCGTTCTTCCACGACATCGGCCATCTGTGTGGTGGTGACGCCAGCATGGGCGGTTACGGCGTGGTCAGCCATGAACGCATCGGCGCCGAATATTTGCGCCGTTGTGGTTTTGGCGAGCGCATGGCGCGGCTGGTGCAGTATCACGTGGAGGCCAAGCGTTACCTGACTTTGCGGCAAGCGGGGTATTACCAGCGGTTGAGTGAAGCGAGCAGGCGGACCCTGGAGTATCAGGGCGGCATGATGAGCGAGGCCGAGGCGGATGCGTTCGAGCGGGATCCGCTGTTCGAGGTCAGCCTGCGGATGCGGGAATGGGATGAAATGGCCAAGGAAATTGGAATGCCAGTGGTTGATCTGGAGGGATTGAAGCAGAAGGCGCTGGCACTCCTTTGAAAGATGGGCCTGGTTACTCAGATCTGAGTAACCAGCGCCTCAAGCTGTTCTTGCCGTTCAGCCTGGTTCAACTTCGCCCCAGGATTGAGCGTGGACCACTGGGGGTGCGCTCGTGCTTTCACCAGTGCCTCCGGCAACTTGCCCTCGCGCCAGGCTTTCTCATCCACCTCACCCAGACGAATACTGTCCTGTGCCGCATGCCCGCGGCTCTCCAGCGCTATCATCAACTGCTGCTGACGCAGAGCCAGCAAGCGCAACACGGTATCGTCCACGGTCAGCTCGCGTTTGCCCTTGAGCTTGCCCATCAACCGCGAACCATAGTTGCGCGCCGTCTGTAGCGCGCCGCCGGCAATCGCCCCAGCCAACGCCGCCGCACCCAAGGTAAGGCCGCCGACCAGTAGATCCACCCCAGCGCCCGCTGCCGCACCCGCTGCCACACCGCTGCCCAGGCGCACGCCCAGCAACTTCAGGGTTTCGGGGTTGAACAGGTCATCGCCCCAGCGGCCATCGAGCAACGGCAGGTCGCTGGCATGGGCATCCTCGCGGCGGAATGCGTACAGCTTGAGCAAGGCTTCAACGCAACGCTGCTCACGTTGGCGTATGTCTTGACGCAGGGCTTCCATCGCCCGGGCTTCGGCCGCCGGTTCGGCTTCGACGCTGCGCCGGCAGGCGGCGCAGTCCAGCAGCAGTTCGGCAATCAGCCGCTTGCCACTGTGCCGGCGGGCCAGGCGTTGCGCTTGCTGGTCGTCGATCAGCCGCTGCAGGGCTGGGCGGGCGTCCTCCAGCAGTAGGGCAAGGCTCTCGTACAAACGGCGCTCGCCATCCTCGGGCGGGGCCACGCTGTCGAACCGCACCAACGCGTGAAGGCCAAGCCGGGCAAGGGCTTCACGCCATTGCGGCTCGCGGTGCTGGTGGCTGGCGACGAAGTTGAGCACCGGCAGCAACGGCTTGCCGCAGCTGGCGAGTACTTCCAGTTCGTCGCGGTATTTGGCCAGCACCGGCTCGCGCGCATCGATCACATACAGGCCGGCATTGCTGGCCTGCAGTTGACGCAGCACTTTGGCTTCTTGCTCGAAACGCTGGCGCGCTTCGCTGCCCTGCAGAAAACGCTCCAGGCGGGCCGGGCCGTCCAGACGCTCGCCAGGGCGCTCCAAGCGTTCGAGGTAGTCGAGCAGGGCGATGGCATCTTCCAGGCCTGGGGTGTCGTACAGCTCCAGCAAGGGTTCGCCGTCCACCGACAGCCGCGCACCCTCGACATGGCGAGTGGTGCTGGGGCGATGGGATACCTCACCAAAGCCCACGTCGCGGGTCAGGGTGCGCAGCAACGAAGTCTTGCCGACGTTGGTGTGGCCGACCACGGCCAGTTTAAGTGGCTCAGTCATGGCCATGCTCCAGCCAGGTCAAAGGCGAGGTGTCGGCGTGTGCCAGGCCAAGGCGGTCGAGGGCTTCGTGCCAGTCGCCCAGGCGCTGAGCATCCAGGGCCTGGCCGGGGGCGGCCTGGAGCAGCCAGATGCGCGTTGCGCCGGCATTGCGTGCCAGTTCTGCAAGCAACGCCAGGCTGCCGCGGTCGGGTGAGCGGCGTGGGTCGCAGGCAATGGCGAGGCGTGCCGGGGGGAAGCGGCTGAGTTGCTCGAGCAGGCGGTTGCGCGATTCACGGCTGTCGAGCACGCCGGCATCGATCACGTTTTTCGGCAGGGCGGGTGGCCAGGGGCGCTGGTCGTCCAGCTCCAGGCCGACCAGCAGGGCACCGCTGCTACCGCTTTCCAACTGGCCTGCGGCAAATTGCGGCAAGGCTTCGGGGGCGGCGTCCTGTACGCCGATTCGCTCGCTACGCGGCATCAGTGCTTCACGCAACTGCGCATAGCCGGGCAGGCTCAGGTCCAGCGCCAGGCGTTCGCGGCCCTGGCGCCAGCGCCACAGGCACAACCCGGCCAGCAGCAGGCGCGGCAGCAGGCCATACACCAACACCACGCCGAGCAGCCAACTGGCCCAAGCCTGGCGTGCCAGCTCCAGGGCAGGCTGGCTGTCGCCGCTGGCGCGAATCATGGCCTCATCGGGCACGGCGAAGCCCAGCAACGAGGGCAGGGCGCCCAGCGCCTGGGTCAGGTGAATGAACGGGTCGGCGGCAAGCAGGGTGGTTTCCCAGACAAAGCCGTAGCGCCGGGTGGCCAGCAAGGCCAGCAGCATGCCCAGGGCGGTGAGCATCGCCAGCAGCCATAGGCCATGCACCAACAGGCCGAGCAGCCAGCGGTTGAGGCGCTGGCGCTGCAGCAGCACCAGCAACGCCGGCGCCAGGTGCGCGGCCTTGGCATCGCGGGCGAAGCGTTCGCTCAACCACAGCCACAAGCGGCCCAGCCCCGCGCCATGTTCGCCGCTCAGGGCAAAACCGATGGCCCAGCCCAGCAACATCAACAGGTTCAGCCCAAGCAGGCTGCCCAAGGCCCAGAATACGTTAACCGGTCGCTGCCCGTCGCCCAGGGCGGCCAATGCCAGGCCGGCACCGCTGAGCACGGCCATCAGCAGCAAGGCCAGCAGCGCCAGGCGCGCGCCTTGCTTCCAGTGGCGCAGGGCGGCGCTCATGCCGTCGCGTTCGGCCAGAAACAGCGCCCGATTTTCGATGCGCGTCGCCAGGTCGCCGCCGAGCTGGCGAGCATGGCGGTTGGCTTCCTGGTCATCCAGCAGGCCGGCGTGTTCCTCGCGCAGGCGTACCGCTTCGGTGAGCCAGCGCTTGTCCAGTGGCGTGGGTGCAGTCACAAGGTCTTCCATTGCACAGGTCAAGGCAGAAGCATAACCCACACGCCCGGTGCTATCCTCGCTGGCATGAATACATCACTCCCCCTCAGCCTGATCGCGGCTTACGCCGAGAACCGCGTGATCGGCATCGACAACTCCATGCCCTGGCATTTGCCGGGGGACTTCAGGTACTTCAAGGCCACCACCCTGGGCAAGCCGATCATCATGGGGCGCAAGACCTGGGATTCGCTGGGCCGGCCGCTGCCTGGGCGGTTGAATATCGTGGTCAGTCGCCAGGCTGGGCTTGAACTGGTGGGTGCCGAGGTGTTCGCCTCGCTTGAAGAAGCGCTGGTGCGGGCCGAACAGTGGGCGCGCGAGCAGGGCGTTGAGGAACTGATGCTGATTGGCGGGGCGCAGTTGTATGGCCAGGCGCTGGAGAAAGGGCTGGTCAGCCGCATGTACCTGACGCGGGTGGAAATGGCGCCGGAAGGGGATGCCTGGTTCCCGGAGTTCGATCAGGGGCAGTGGAAGCGGGCGTCGAGCGAGGCACAGGCTGAGGAAGGCAAGCCGGCTTATCACTTCGAGGTTTGGGACAAGGTTTGAAATTGCCGGGGGCGCAACGCGCCCCCGGCAAACTGTCAGGTATGGCTCAGTTCGGCATGCTCATCGCCCGCCAGCACATCCTTGTCGGTCTCTTTCAACAGCTGGCTGGTCACCACGCCGGCCGTCATCGAACCATTCACGTTCAACGCCGTACGCCCCATGTCGATCAGCGGCTCCACCGAAATCAGCAACGCCACCAATTCCACCGGCAAGCCCATGGCCGGTAGTACGATCAGCGCGGCAAAGGTGGCACCGCCGCCCACGCCAGCAACCCCAGCCGAACTCAACGTGACAATGGCTACCAGAGTAGCGATCCACAGCGGGTCGAAGGTATCGATGCCCACCGCTGGCGCCACCATCACCGCCAGCATTGCGGGATAGAGGCCGGCGCAGCCGTTCTGGCCAATGGTGGTGCCGAACGATGCGCTGAAGCTGGCGATCGACTGCGGCACACCCAGGCGGCGGGTTTGCGCTTCGATGTTCAGCGGAATGCTGGCGGCGCTGGAGCGGCTGGTAAAGGCGAAGGTCAGTACTGGCCACACCTTGCGGAAGAAGCGCAGTGGGCTCACGCCAGTGGCGGCGAGGATGATGCCGTGTACCACGAACATCAGCGCCAGGCCTAGGTACGACACCACCACGAAGCTGCCCAGCTTGAGGATGTCTTCCATGTTGGAGCTGGCCACCACCTTGGTCATCAACGCCAGCACGCCATACGGGGTCAGCTTCATCACCACCCGCACCAGGCGCATCACCCAGGCCTGCAGGGTATCGATGGCCGACAGCGCGCGTTCGCCCTTCTCGGCATCGTCCTTGATCAGTTGTAGCGCCGCCAGGCCGATGAACACGGCGAAGATCACCACGCTGATGATCGAAGTCGGCTTTGCACGCGCCAGGTCACCCACCGGGTTGCTGGGGATGAACGACAGCAGCAGTTGCGGGATGTTGAGGTCGGCGACCTTGCCGGCATAGTCGCTGTGGATAACTTGCATGCGTGCGCTTTCCTGGGCACCGGCCACCAGGCCCTCGGCGCTGAGGCCGAACAGGTTGGTCAGCACGATGCCGATCAGCGCGGCAATGGCGGTGGTCAGCAGCAGGGTGCCGATGCTCAGCACGCTGATGCGGCCCAGCGAAGAGGCATTGTGCAGGCGTGCCACGGCGCTTAGGATCGAGGCGAAGATCAGCGGCATGACGATCATCTGCAGCAGGCCGACGTAGCCGTTGCCGACCAGGTCAAGCCAGGCGATGGTGGCCTTGAGCACGGGGTGGCCCGCGCCATAGATCGTGTGCAACACGAGGCCGAAGACTACGCCCAGCACCAGGCCCAGCAGTACTTTCTTGGCCAGGCTCCAGTCGGTGCGGCGGGTTTGTGCCAGGCCCAGCAACAGGGCCAGGAACGCCAGCAGGTTAAGAGACAGCGGCAGGTTCATTGAAGCTCCAGCATAAAAAGCAAAGGAAGCATCGCCTCTTGTGAGCGATTGCGAACGGAAATGCTAACAGCCTGAAAACAAACGAATTTATACCCAAATGGAATGTGCATAGTCGTTTATGGAATAACGGCGTGTCGCGGATTGCAATGAACACGGCGTTTGCAGCTGTCTGGAGGTCGTTATCGAGGGTTGTCGTTAGGGATTGTTGCACTAGCGTTTCTGGGTCATTTCAGGAGATTCGTACATGAAGCGCGCCCCGAAAGCCGTGGCCCTCGGCCTGTCCCTGCTGTTCAGTATCGAAACCTTCGCCACCGAGCTCAAGCACTGGCCTGCCGAGGCCGCCAAGCAGCTCGACAGCATGATCGCCGCCAATGCCAACAAGGGTAACTACGCGGTGTTCGACATGGACAACACCAGTTACCGCTATGACCTGGAAGAAGCCTTGCTGCCGTTCATGGAAAACAAGGGCCTGCTGAGCCGCGAGAAGCTCGACCCGTCGTTGAAGCTGATGCCATTCAAGGACACCGCCGAGCACAAGGAAAGCCTGTTCAGCTACTACTACCGCCTGTGTGAAGTCGACGACATGGTCTGCTACCCGTGGGTGGCCCAGGTGTTCTCCGGTTTTACCCTGAAGGAATTGAAGGTGCAGGTGGATGAGCTGATGGCCTCCAGCAAGCCAATCCCCAGCACGTATTACGAAGGCGACCAGGTCAAGGCCATCGAGGTGCAGCCGCCCAAGGTGTTCAAGGGCCAGGCCGAGCTGTACAACAAGTTGATGGAGAACGGCATCGAGGTGTACGTGATTTCGGCGGCCTCCGAAGAGCTGGTGCGCATGGTCGCCTCGGACCCCAAGTACGGTTACAACGTGAAACCGCAGAACGTGATTGGCGTCAGCCTGCTGCTCAAGGACCGCGCCAGCGGCCAACTGACCACCGCGCGCAAGCAGATCGGCGCCGGGCACTACGATGCCAAGGCTAACGAGGGCCTGGAGCTGACGCCCTACCTGTGGACCCCGGCCACCTGGATGGCGGGCAAGCAGGCGGCGATCCTGACCTATATCGATGAATGGAAGAAACCGGTGCTGGTGGGCGGCGACACGCCGACCAGCGATGGCTACATGCAGTTTCACGGGGTGGATGTGGGCAAAGGTGGCATCCACTTGTGGATAAACCGCAAGGCCAAGTACATGGACCAACTGAACGGGATGATTGCGAAGAATGCGGCGGCGCAGGCCAAGGAAGGGTTGCCGGTGACGGCGGACAAGAACTGGGTGATCGTGACGCCGGAGCAAATTCAGTAAGGGTTAGGTTTATTTGAGCCGGCTGCGCCCTGGCAGATGTGGATCCAATGACTATGTTTGATGGCATATGGATATCATTTTTGCCAGAGGTTGCCAGTGGCTATTCGAGATCAGCAGTTCATCTACCACCTAACAAGTATCGACAATGTCCCTTCCATCGTACGAAGGGGCTTGCTTCCAAGAGCCCATCTGGATGCGGGTTTCACCGATATCGCTGATCCTGAAATTATCGAAGGCCGGCGGGGAGAGGCCCTGGAACAGTTTGTGCCATTTCACTGGTTTGCGAAAAACCCCTTCGATGGCAGAGTGCATATGGAGCTACTGGCCACCGTTGATTGGCTATTACATGAAGAGGGTGTTGAGCCGACGATTCGCGCAATTCGCGAACATCTGAAAAGTTGGTCTGGAGGGGCAGGTGCCGCTGCTCGAAAAAGCAAATTGTTCGATGACGAGTCACTTGGAATCGCTCTCCAAAAGCTGTCAATGTTTCAAACGGACCCCGTCACCTCGCTTCATTGACCGTCAATGAGCAATAAAAAGAACCGGCGCTCAAGGCGCCGGTTTTTATGCAGCCAGAGCTTCAGAGCCCTTCCAGCATCGCCTTGTTACGCACAGCACCCTTGTCGGCACTGGTCGCCAGCAGGGCATAGGCCTTCAGCGCGGTGGTCACCTTGCGTGGGCGTACTTCCGCAGGCTTCCAGCCCTTCTTGTCCTGTTCGACGCGGCGCTCGGCCAGTTCTTCATCGCTGACCAGCAGGTTGATCGAACGGTTGGGGATGTCGATCAACACCTTGTCGCCGTCGCGCACCAGGCCGATGGCGCCGCCAGCAGCGGCTTCCGGCGAGGCGTGGCCGATCGACAGGCCCGAGGTGCCGCCCGAGAAGCGGCCGTCGGTGAGCAGGGCGCAAGCCTTGCCCAGGCCTTTGGACTTCAGGTACGAGGTCGGGTACAGCATTTCCTGCATGCCTGGGCCGCCTTTCGGGCCTTCGTAGCGGATGATCACGATGTCGCCCGCCTTCACCTCGTCGGCAAGAATGCCGCGCACCGCGCTGTCCTGGCTCTCGAAGATTTTGGCATTGCCTTCGAATACGTGGATCGATTCGTCTACGCCAGCGGTTTTCACCACGCAGCCATCCAGGGCGATGTTGCCGTACAGCACGGCCAGGCCGCCCTCTTGCGAGTAGGCGTGCTCGAAGCTGCGGATGCAGCCGTTTTCACGGTCGTCGTCGAGGGTTTCCCAACGGGTCGACTGGCTGAACGCGGTCTGCGTCGGGATACCGGCAGGGCCGGCCTTGAAGAAGGTGTGCACGGCTTCGTCATCGGTCTGGGTGATGTCCCATTTGGCGATGGCTTCTTCCATGCTGCGGCTGTGCACGGTCGGCAGGTCGGTGTGCAGCAGGCCGCCACGGGCCAGCGAACCGAGGATGCTGAAGATGCCGCCGGCGCGGTGCAC
Organism: Pseudomonas sp. NBRC 111132; assembly: GCF_001320565.1. Classification (NCBI taxonomy): domain Bacteria; kingdom Pseudomonadati; phylum Pseudomonadota; class Gammaproteobacteria; order Pseudomonadales; family Pseudomonadaceae; genus Pseudomonas; species Pseudomonas sp. NBRC 111132. The sequence goes on along the minus strand of NZ_BCBI01000009.1, from coordinate 52,574 downwards.
GTCTTCCATGTGGTACTTCTGGATGTTCGGCGCCACTTTGCACAGCTGCGGCACTTTGCGCGACAGGCGATCGATGTCACGCAGATCGAATTCGACTTCGCCTTCCTGGGCTGCGGCCAGCAGGTGCAGGATGGTGTTGGTCGAACCGCCCATGGCGATGTCGAGCATCATGGCGTTTTCGAACGCCTTGAAGTTGGCGATGCTGCGTGGCAGTACCGACTCGTCGTTCTCGCCGTAGTAGCGTTTGCACAGCTCGACGATGGTGCGGCCGGCGGTGAGGAACAGCTGCTCGCGGTCGGCATGGGTGGCCAGGGTCGAGCCGTTGCCCGGCAGGGCCAGGCCCAGGGCTTCGGTCAGGCAGTTCATCGAGTTGGCGGTGAACATGCCGGAGCACGAACCGCAGGTCGGGCAGGCGCTGCGCTCGTATTCGGCGACTTTTTCATCGGAAGCCGAGGAGTCGGCAGCGATCACCATGGCATCGACCAGGTCCAGGCCGTGGCTGGCCAGCTTGGTCTTGCCGGCTTCCATCGGGCCACCGGACACGAAGATCACCGGGATATTCAGGCGCAGGGCGGCCATCAGCATGCCGGGGGTGATCTTGTCGCAGTTGGAGATACAGACGATGGCGTCGGCGCAGTGGGCGTTGACCATGTATTCCACGGCGTCGGCAATGATCTCGCGGCTTGGCAGCGAGTACAGCATGCCGTCGTGGCCCATGGCGATGCCGTCATCGACCGCGATGGTGTTGAATTCCTTGGCCACGCCACCGGCGCGTTCGATTTCGCGGGCAACCAGCTGGCCCAGGTCCTTCAGGTGCACGTGGCCCGGGACGAACTGGGTGAACGAGTTGGCGATGGCGATGATCGGTTTCTTGAAGTCTTCGTCCTTCATCCCGGTGGCGCGCCACAGGGCACGGGCGCCGGCCATGTTGCGGCCTTGGGTGGAAGTCTTGGAACGATAATCAGGCATGAAACACTCCTGGCGGCTTAATCAGGTCACAAATAGGGGAGTGAGCTTCTCTTGTCCTTTGCGCCGCAGGCCGGTTGCCACTGGCACGGATGGGGCCGAAGACCGCGCGGGATCGCCGCGTGCTTGGCCAGAGCTCATAAACCCGCCGGGGATGACTGGCGATGAATAGGCCGATTCTACACCGCTGGCGCGGCGAGGGAATGCGCATGTGGATGGTTGGCGGGGGGATTGCGGCAGGAAAGGGCCGCTGGGCGGCCCTTTTTAGCAGATATCAGCTGTTGGGCAGCAACCGGCAGGTGATGCTCTTGATATAGCGGGTTTCGGCGATGGCCGGGTGCACCGGGTGGTCCGGGCCCTGGCCGCCGCGTTCGAGCAGTTGCAGATTGCGGTCCAGGTGGCGGGCGCTGGTCAGCAGGATGTTGTTCAGATCGTCCTCGGGCAAGTGCATCGAGCACGAGGCGCTGACCAGGATGCCGTCCTTGTTCAGCATGCGCATGGCCTGTTCATTCAGGCGACGGTAGGCCGCTTCGCCGTTTTTCAGGTCCTTCTTGCGCTTGATGAAGGCGGGTGGGTCGGCAATGATCACGTCGAAGCGTTCTTCGGCAGCCTTGAGCTCGCGCAGGGCTTCGAACACGTCGCCTTCGATGCAGGTCAGCTTCTCGCTGATGCCGTTGAGTGCGGCGTTACGCTCCACGCCATCCAGGGCAAACCCCGAAGCATCGACGCAGAACACTTCGCTGGCGCCGAAGGCGCCGGCCTGCACGCCCCAGCCACCGATGTAGCTGAACAGGTCGAGTACACGCTTGCCTTTCACGTACGGAGCCAGGCGCGCACGGTTCATGCGGTGGTCGTAGAACCAGCCGGTTTTCTGGCCTTCGCGCACCGGGGCTTCGAACTTGACGCCGTTCTCTTCCAGCGGCACCCAGTCCGGTACTTCGCCGTAGACGGTCTCGACGTAGCGCTGCAGGCCTTCGGCATCACGCGCAGCGGAGTCGTTCTTGAACAGGATGCCGCTGGGCTTGAGCACCTGCACCAGGGCGGCGATCACGTCGTCCTTGTGCGCTTCCATGGTAGCCGAGGCCAATTGCACCACCAGGATATCGAAGAAGCGGTCGACCACCAGGCCCGGCAGCAGGTCGGAGTCGCCATAGACCAGGCGGTAGCACGGCTGGTCGAACAGGCGCTCGCGCAGCGACAGGGCAACGTTCAGGCGGTGGACCAGCAGCGACTTGTCCAGCGGCAGCTTGATGTCGCGCGACAGCAGGCGGGCGCAGATCAGGTTGTTCGGGCTCAGCGCGACGATGCCCAGCGGCTTGCCGTTGGCGGCCTCGAGAATGGCCTGCTGACCGGCCTGAAAGCCTTGCAGTGGGGTCGCGCTGACATCGACTTCGTTGCTGTAGACCCACAGGTGGCCGGCGCGCAGGCGGCGGTCGGCATTGGCTTTGAGGCGAAGGCTGGGCAGGGACATGACGTCGCTCCGGGAAAAAAGAGCGGGAGTATAACCTGTTGGCCTTTCGATCGGTGCAGGCCTCGACAAAGGGCGGCAAGGCTGCGCCTGCCGGGTTAGAATCCCCCGTCCTAAACGAGTGTGCACGTATGTCCCAAGAACTCAGCGCCGAACAGATCCAGCAAGCCTTGCAAGGCATCACCATCCCGCCGCAACCGCAGATCATGGTCGACCTGCAGTTCGAGCAGTACATGCCTGACCCGGACCTGGAAACCATCGCCAAGCTGATTTCCCAGGACCCGGGCCTCTCTGGCGCCTTGCTCAAACTGGTCAATTCCCCGCATTTCGGCCTGTCCAACAAGATTGGCTCGATCCAGCGCGCGGTGAACCTGCTAGGGAGCCGTTCGATCATCAACCTGATCAACGCCCAGTCGATCAAGGGCGAGATGTGCGACGAAACCATCGTTACCCTCAACCGCTTCTGGGACACCGCCCAGGATGTGGCGATGACCTGCCTGACGCTGGCCAAGCGTACCGGTATCCAGGCAGCGGACGAGGCCTACACCCTTGGTTTGTTCCATGATTGTGGCGTGCCGCTGATGCTCAAGCGCTTTCCCAATTACATGGATGTGCTGGAAGAGGCATACGCCAAGGCCGACGAAGCAACGCGCGTGGTCGACACCGAAAACCGCACGTTCAACACCAACCATTCGGTGGTTGGCTATTTCACCGCCAAGTCCTGGCGTTTGCCCGAGCACCTCAGCGGGGCCATCGCCAACCACCACAACGCCCTGGCTGTGTTCCGCGACGACACCTCGCGCAATACCCAGAGCCAGCTGAAGAACCTGCTGGCGGTACTGAAGATGGCCGAGCACATTTGCGCGTCCTACCGGGTACTGGGCAACCAGGCGGTGGACCACGAATGGAATGTGGTCGGCCCACTGGTGCTCGATTACATTGGCTTGTCGGAATACGATTTCGAAAACCTCAAGCAGAACATTCGCGAGCTGGGCGGGCACTGACACATGCCGGAATTGCCAGAAGTAGAAACCACCCGGCGCGGTATCGCACCGCACCTGGAAGGCCAACGCGTCAGCCGTGTGGTGGTGCGTGACCGGCGCCTGCGCTGGCCGATTCCGGAAGACCTCGATGTGCGCCTGTCAGGGCAGCGTATCGTCAGCGTCGAACGACGCGCCAAGTACCTGTTGATCAATGCCGAGGTCGGTACGCTGATCAGCCACCTGGGCATGTCGGGCAACCTGCGTCTGGTCGAGTTGGGCTTGCCGGCGGCCAAGCATGAGCACGTCGACATCGAGCTGGAGTCGGGGCTGATGCTGCGCTACACCGACCCGCGCCGCTTTGGTGCCATGTTGTGGAGCCTGGACCCGCTCAACCACGAACTGCTGCTGCGCCTGGGGCCGGAGCCGCTGACCGACCTGTTCGACGGTGAGCGCCTGTTCCAGCTGTCCCGCGGGCGATCGATGGCGGTCAAACCGTTCATCATGGACAACGCGGTGGTGGTGGGGGTGGGCAACATCTACGCCACCGAGGCACTGTTCGCTGCGGGTATCGACCCACGTCGGGAGGCGGGCGGGATTTCCCGCGCGCGCTATTTGAAGCTGGCGATCGAGATCAAGCGGGTGCTGGCGGCGGCAATCGAGCAGGGCGGTACTACCCTGCGCGACTTTATCGGTGGCGATGGGCAGCCGGGGTACTTCCAGCAGGAATTGTTCGTCTACGGGCGGGGCGGGCAGCCGTGCAAGGTGTGCGGCACGGCGCTGCGCGAGGTGAAGCTGGGGCAACGGGCGAGCGTGTACTGCCCGCGCTGCCAGCGCTAAGCCTTACATGTAGGAGCGGCCTTGTGTCGCGATGGGGTGCGAAGCGCCCCCAAAAATTTCAGCTCTGCTGCAGAAATTGCCGGGGCCGCTGCGCGGCCCATCGCGACACAAGGCCGCTCCTACAGGGACCCAGCAGGCTTGAGAGGGCTCAGGCTTTGCCGGTAATGCGGCGATACTTGGCCATCAGCTGTTCTTCGGTTTCCGGGTGCGCTTCATCCAGTGGGATGCAGTCGACCGGGCACACCTGCTGGCACTGCGGCTCGTCGTAGTGGCCCACGCACTGGGTGCACAGGTTAGGGTCGATCACGTAGATCTCTTCGCCTTGGGAGATAGCCTCGTTCGGGCACTCGGGTTCGCAGACGTCGCAGTTGATGCAATCGTCGGTGATGATCAGGGACATGGGGACTCCGGCCGGGGCGCTTCGCCCGGGCATGTTCAACGCAATGGGCACAATTGTGCCGCATTCGCGCCCGCAGTGCACGCGGGCGCGACAATCAGGCGTCAGGCTTACTTCTTGAAGCGTTCAGTCAGCGCGTCGGCCACCACCGGGTGGACGAACTTGGTGATATCACCGCCCAGCGCCGCAATTTCCCGGACCAGGGTCGAGGAGATGAACGAATAACGTTCCGATGGTGTCAGGAACAGGCTCTCCACATCGGGGGCCAGTTGCCGGTTCATGTTCGCCAACTGGAACTCGTACTCGAAGTCGGACACCGCACGCAGGCCACGCAGGAAGACGTTGGCGCCCTGTTCCTTGGCGAAATGCGCCAACAGGGAAGAAAAGCCGATGACTTCGACATTGGGCAGGTGCTTGGTGACCTCACGGGCGAGCGCCACCCGTTGTTCCAGCGGGAACAGCGGGTTTTTCTTGGGGCTGGCCGCCACCGCGATGATGACGTGGTCGAACAAGCGCGAGGCGCGCTCGACCAGGTCGCCATGGCCTTTGGTAATGGGGTCGAAAGTACCCGGGTACAACACTCGGTTCATCGCGTCATCCTGGCTGGAGTGCGTTGGGGAGTCGGATGGTAGCGCAGCGACGGCGCCTCGGCCAAGTCATGCGGCCGGCTGATGGCACTATAGACAGCGGGCGTATTCGTTGTCATGCGCTGTGTGCCAGGCGGGCGACCAGCGCTTCGCTGAGCTTGGCGCTGATGGCATACACCGACAGCTGTGGGTTGGCACCGATGCTGGTGGGGAACAGCGAGCCGTCGTGAATCGACAGGTTTTCCAGCTGGTGATGACGGCCCAGGCTGTCGCACACCGCCTGGCGCGGGTCGCCGCCGAGGGCACAGCCTCCCATCACGTGGGCGCTGCCCAGGCGCGTGCGGAAGGGCTCCAGGCGCAGCGTATCGATCATGGCCAGGGCCTGTTCCAGGTTGGATGCGGCGCTGGCGTCGCTGTGCACGGGGGTTACCTGGATGGCGCCAGCGGCGAACTGGACTTGAGCCATGCTGCGGTAGGCCCGGCGCAAGCCGTCACGCAGGTAGTCGGTGACCGGGTAATCGAGCACGGGCGAGCCGTCCCCGCGCAGTTCCACCGCCCCACCTTGGCTTTCGGGGTGAAAGCCGTCGCGCAGCAGCGCCAGCATCACATGGGTATGCGGCAGCTCGGCCATGCGCTGGGCATTCTCGTGGCCGTACCCGCCCAGCAGGGTGCTGGCCAGGGCCGGGTGCAGCGGCGGTACTTCCAGCTTGTAGCCAACCGGGCCGTCCGCACCGCCTTGCCACTGGAAGTGGTCGCTGTAGATCGACTGCGGGGCGCCATAGTAGGGGTCGATACGCTCGCTGAAGCGTGCCGCGCTGAAGTTGACCAGGTGCAGGAAGGTGCGCTTGCCCAGGCGGCCATGCGGGTCGGGCGCGGCAGAGCGCAGCAGCAGGGCCGGGCTGTTGATGCCACCCCCGGCGAGCAGGTAATGGCGTGCCCGCACGCTGACCTGCTTGCCGGTGGGCTGTATGCCTTGGGCGTCCAGGGCCTGGCAGGTCAGGCTCTGGATGCGCGCTCCGTTGTGCGTGAAACGCTCGGCCCGGGCCAGGTACAGCAGCTCACCGCCTTGCTCGAGGGTGGCAGGAATACGGGTTACCAGCATCGATTGCTTGGCGTTTACCGGGCAGCCCATGCCGCAGTAGCCCAGGTTCCAGCAACCGCGCACATTGCGCGGGATCACCGCCCAGCGGTAGCCGAGCTGTTCGCAGCCACGGCGCAGTACGTCATTATTGGCATTTGGCGGCAAAGCCCAGGGCGTTATGCCCAACTCCTGCTCCATGCGCTCGAACCAGGGGCGCAGGTCCTCCTCGCCCAAGCCGCTCACGCCGTGGGCCGAAGCCCAATGCGTCAGGGTTTGCGGCGGGGTACGAAAGCTCGAGGTCCAGTTCACCAGTGTGGTACCGCCCACGGCGCGGCCCTGCAGGATGGTAATGGCGCCATCCTTGCTCATACGCCCCAGGCCTTCCTGGTACAGGCTGGCGTAGGCTTCGCTCTCCAGCAGGTGGAAATCGCTGCTGGTCTTCAGCGGGCCTTCTTCGATCAGCAGTACCTTGAAACCGGCAGCACTGAGCATCTGCGCGCTGGTGGCACCACCGGCGCCACTGCCGATCACGGCAATGTCGGCCTCCAGGCTCAGATCGTGCTCCAGGCGTGAGGCGTCGTGGGTGATCCAGCCGCGTTCGAGGCCTTGGCGAAACGGGTTGGGTACAGGCATTGGCGATGCTCTTGTTGTTTTCAGATTTTCGGTGGCCCTGGGTAACCGCAGGCGGCCCAGGATTCGGGGCGTTCGTACCAGGCCATCTGCAGCAGTTGCAGCAACGAGGCGTGCCCCATGCGCAGCAGGTTCAGCGAGCTGTCCTGCCAGCGCTGCAGGAAGGCTGTGACCTGCCGGGGGTCAGCTTGCCCCCAACTGCCCCAGATACCGGTCAGCGGGCCGCGAGTCAGCGGCAGGCTGAGTACGTCGAACAATTGCCGGGTCAGCTTGAGCATTTCCGGCGACAGCGCCGCCAGCTTGTGGTCGAGGCTACGCAACACCAGCGTCTCGGTGGCTTGTGCATCGGCCAGTACCACAGGGATCAGCGCACGCAGCAGTGGCAGGTCATCGTCGCGCAGGGCTTGATAGCCGGTCGCGGCTGTTTGCGCGCTACAGCCAATCAGGCTGGCGCTTGCCAGAAAGGCGCTGGCGCCAAGGCTCAAGCGCAGCAGGTCGCGGCGTTGCATAGGCTGGCCCTCAGCGGATGAAAAGCTTGTAGACCAGGCGCTGCAAGGCTTTGCCATAAGGCGGGTAGATCAGCCGGGCGGCGTTGAGGCGTTGTTTGGCCAGTACCGCCTTGGCTTTGCTGAAGGTCAGGAAGCCTTCATGGCCGTGGTAATGGCCCATGCCTGAAGGGCCGATGCCGCCGAATGGCAGGTCGTCCTGAGCCACGTGCAACAAGGTGTCGTTCAGGCATACACCACCGGAATGGCTGTACTGCAGGACATGCTGCTGTTCGCTGCGATCGTAGCCGAAGTAGTACAGCGCCAGTGGTCGCGGGCGCTGGTTGATGTAGGCGAGCGCGTCATCGAGGGTGGAATAAGGCACCAGCGGCAGCAGCGGGCCGAAGATTTCATCCTGCATCACCTGCATGCTGTCGTTCACCTTGGTCAGCAGGTGTGGCGGCAGGCGTCGGCCTTGGCGCGGTTCGTCGGGGTACAGGTCCACCACCTGCGCCCCCTTGCTGCGAGCATCATCCAGCAGATGCTCCAGGCGCTGGAGCTGCCGTGGGTTGATGATGGCGCTGTAGTCTGGGTTGTCGGCGATGCGTGGGTACATGCGCCTTACGACGTTGCGGTAGGCATCGACGAAATCGTTCAGACGCTCGCGTGGCACCAGCACGTAGTCGGGGGCGACGCAGGTCTGGCCGGCGTTGAGCGTCTTGCCGAAGGCAATGCGCTCGGCGGCAACCTCCAGCGGTACATTGGCCGAAACGATGGCGGGAGACTTGCCGCCCAGTTCCAGGGTCACCGGCGTCAAGTTTTGTGCGGCAGCCAGCATGACCTGGCGGCCGATGCTGGTGGCGCCGGTGAACAGCAGGTGATCGAAGGGCAGGCGAGCGAACGCCTGGCCCACTTCGACTTCGCCAAGGACCACGCTGACCAGGTCCTCGGGGAATACCCGTTGCAGCAGTGCTTTAAGGGCCAGGCCAGTGGCCGGGGTCGCTTCGCTAAGCTTGAGCATGACCCGGTTGCCGGCGGCAAGGGCGCAGGTCAGCGGGCCGATGGCGAGGAACAACGGGTAGTTCCACGGCACGATGATGCCAACCACGCCCAAGGGCTGGTAGAGCACCCGCGCGCTGGCCGGTTGGAACGCCAGGCCCACAGCCCGCTTGGCCGGGCGCATCCAGCGCCGCAGGTGGCGTTCGGCGTGGCGGATGCCTTGCACCGACGGTAGTAACTCGGCCAGCAAGGTCTCATCGGCACTGCGCCCGCCGAAGTCGGCATCGATCGCCTTGATCAACTGCTGTTGGTCTGCAAGCAGCGCTTCGCAAAGGCTTTTCAGCCACTGCCGCCGCTGCGCCGCAGGGGGCATGGGGTTGCCGGCAAAGGCCTTGCGCTGGGCGGCGAACGTGGCGTCGAGATTGGTGTCGGAATACACAGCAGGCAAGGCAATGGGCGAGGTCAAGGCGGTCTCCCGGCTGAGCTTGAAATCTCTAGAGCCTATACTCTAATTCGTACCATGGTGCGACTATTTTCACAGCACAGAACGGTGCACCCGTGAGGTGAATCGCCGTAAGATGGCCCTTTATTGAAAGCCCGCGAACTGGAAGCTGAGCATGGCCCCGCGCATGAAGACCCGAGAGCGCATCGTGCAGAACAGCCTGGAGCTGTTCAACCTGCAGGGCGAACGCAGCGTCAGTACCAACCACATCGCCGCGCACATGGAAATCTCGCCCGGCAACCTGTATTACCACTTCCCCAACAAGCAGGCGATCATTGCCCTGTTGTTCAGCCAGTACGAAGCGCTGGTGGACAGCTTCCTGCGCCCGCCGCAAGGGCGCGCGGCCACCGTGGAGGACAAGCGCTTCTACCTCAAGGCCTTGCTGGCGGCGATGTGGAACTACCGCTTCCTGCACCGAGACCTTGAGCACCTGCTGGACAGCGATGCCGAACTGGCCGCCCGTTATCGGCGTTTTTCCGAGCGTTGCCTGCGCCAGGGCCAGGCGATCTACCGCGGTTTCGTCGAGGCGGGCATCCTGGCCATGGCGCCGGCGCAGATCGAATCGCTGACCATCAACGCCTGGATCGTGCTGACATCGTGGGTCCGTTTTCTCAGCACCACGCGTGAACATTCCGCGCACCTGGGTGAAGAAGCCTTCAAGCGCGGCGTTTATCAGGTGCTGGTGCTGGAACTCGGCTTTGTCACTGACAGCGCCCGCACTGCCGTGGACGCGCTGTGCCAGGAATTCCATGTACCGTTCAACCAGGCCCTGGAGCATTAGCCCAGGGCACGAGTGCCATCGATCAGGAGATTGTCATGCCCCTTGCGCAATTGATCACCCCGCAGCAGTTGGCCGAGCGTCTGGACTCGCCCAAGTTGGTGATCCTCGACTGCCGCTTTGCCCTCGAAGATGTGGACTATGGCCAACGCAGCTATGCCCAGGGGCATATTGCCGGGGCGCATTTTGCCGACCTGGACCGCGACCTCAGCGGGCCGGTGAGCAAAGGGCGTACCGGGCGCCACCCCTTGCCCGATGCGCAGCGGCTGGTCGCGCGCCTGCGTGAGTGGGGGCTGGACAATGACAGCGAGGTGGTGCTGTACGACGACGGCCCTGGCGCTTTTGCTGCCCGTGCGTGGTGGCTGCTGGCCTGGCTGGGCAAGCGCAGTGGTGTGGCGATCCTCGACGGTGGCTTGAAGGCCTGGCATGCGGCGCACCTGCCGCTGAGCCTGGACCCTGCGCCCAAGCGTGAAGGCACCTTCAGTGGTGAACCTGACGCGAAACTGTTGATCGATGCCGAGCACCTGGGCAAGCGCCTGGGCAGTACCGACCTGACCTTGATCGATGCGCGTGCGTTACCGCGTTTTCGCGGCGAGGTGGAACCGATCGACCCGGTGGCAGGGCATATTCCCGGGGCCCTGTGCGCAGCGTTTACCGACAACCTGGGGGCTGATGGGCGCTTTTTGCCGGCGGACCAGCTCAAGCAGCGCTTTGCCGAAAAGCTCGCTGGGCGGGCACCGGAGCAGTTGGTGTCTTACTGCGGGTCTGGGGTAACGGCTTGCCATAACCTGTTTGCGATGGCATTGGCGGGGTACCCGCTGGGCAAGCTGTACGCCGGGTCGTGGAGCGAGTGGATCAATGATCCTAAGCATGGTGTAGCCACCGGCGAGTAAGCGCTCAACGCTTCATTGGCCGTCCACCAGCCATTGCGGAATCCGCCGCTCCAGGTAGTACCCCGGATTTCGCAGGCTGCCATCGACAAAGCCCACATGGCCACCGCGGCTGTGCAGTTCGAAGCGGCTCTGTGGTGCCAGTTCACGGGCGGTTGGCAGGCTATGGCCGGACACGAATGGGTCGTCGCTTGAATGGATGATCAGCGTAGGCGTGCGGTTCTGGCCAAGGAAATAATGACTCGATGAGCGGCGATAGTAGTCATGCGCGTCGCGAAAGCCGTTGAGCGGTGCCGTGACTTTGCCGTCGAAGTCCCAGAATGTGCGCAAGTGGGTCAGTTGGCCCAGGCGTTCCAGTGCCGCCAGTCGCTCATGCTGGCCCTGGTCGTGGAAGTGCCGCTGCTTGAGCTGAACATAGGCCCGCATCTCGCGCATGAAATGCGCCTGATACACCTTGGAGAACCCCTGGCCGATACGGTCGGCGCAGTGGTCCAGGCGAAATGGCACCGACACTGCAACCGCGGCTTCCAGTTGGCTGGCAACGCCGCTCTCGCCCAGGTATTTCAACAGCACGTTGCCACCCAGCGAGTAATCCACCGCATACAGCGGTGCCAACGGGCGTTGGGCGCGCAGGTGGCTGATGATTTCCGCCAGGTCTTCGCTGGCGCCGGAATGGTAGCTGCGCGGCAACAGGTTGGGCTCGCCTGAGCAACCACGCCAGTTCACCGCCACGCTGGCCCAGCCGCGACCTTGCAACGCTTGCTGCAAGCCTTTCACGTAAGGCGAGTGAGACGAGCCGGTCAACCCATGCAGCACGAGCACCAGTGGCGCATGGGGCTGGTGCGGGCCGTGCCAGTCCAGGTCGATGAAGTCGCCGTCGGCCAGCCACAGCCGCTCGCGGTTGCGCTGTAGTTCAGGCAGCTTGCGCCACAGTGGCCCCCACAGCGTTTGCAGGTGGGGATTGGACAGGCCGATGGCCGGACGGAAGGTGGCGCTGAGGCTGGGCATGCTGGGCGACTCGTGATGTGCCTGCCTAGAGTGCCATGAAACAGCGCCACAGTACCTGCGCTATTGGTCGAGATCTGGCAGAGGCTGCTGGTCGGCCGATGGGCCGACGCTGACCAGTACCTTTTCGGCCAGGTGCAGCCTGCGCCGCATGACGGCGCAGACATCGGCCGGTGTCAGCGCGCGGAGACGTTCGACGTAGGTGTCGAGATGATCGGCGGGCTGGCGCTGATCGGTTATGACGGTCAGCAAGGCTGCCATGCTCTCGTTCTGCGCCACAGCGCGCAATAACTGCCCTGCCAACTTTATCCGTGCCAGTTGCAGCTCGGCCTGGGTTGGCCCTTGCTCGATGAAGTCGCTTAGCACGGCTTCAACCAGACGAGCAGAACTTTCCACATACATCGGAGCAATTTCCCAGGTGATGGTGAACAGGCCGCCAGCACTCATGGGTTTCACATCGGTAGCGATGCCGTAGGTCAAGCCGCGACGTTGGCGCAGTTCCCTCATCAAGCGAGATTCGATACCGGCTCCCAGCACTTCGCTGGCCAACACCAAGGCCGGGTACTCTGGCTCATTGGCTGGCACATTCATGGGTAGCGCAAGCAGGACGGCACTGCTGGTACCGGACTGCTCGACGTTGATCGTTGCACGGGTCGCTGGTGGAACGATGGGGAGTTCAGTGGCGCTCCAGCCTTGGGGCAATGCCTGGCTGATGCGTTGTGAAATTGCTTGGGCGTGCGCCAGGGAAAGGTCCCCAACCACCACCATCTCCAGGTTGCTGGCGCAATAACCACGCTGATGAAAACGCTTCAAGTCGGCAGGGGCGATGCCTTCGATACCTTCGCGGGTGCTCCCGAGTGGGTTGCCATAGGGGTGGCTGTGGAACAAATGCCGGTAGGCCTCGCTTATCATTCTGAAAGAGGGCTGTCGCTCGCGAGTTGCGTTGTTCAGGATCAGTTGCTGCTTCATGTTCTCCAGGGCCGAAGGCGGGAACGTGGGGCATGCGACAAGGTCGATGAGCAGCTCCAACGCCGGCTCAAGCAGCGCGCTCGCGCTGAGGCTACGCAGGCTCAGGGTCGCGTGCTCCAGGCGTACCTGCTTGTCCACGATCGCGCCCAGGCGCTCTAGCTGATCGGCCTGCTCGGTGGCGGTGAAATGCTGGCTACCCTCATCGAGCATGTACAACGTCAGGGCCGCCAAGCCGGGTTGCACGGTGTCCTGGGCCGTGCCGGCCTTGAACCGCAAAATGATGTCCACGATCGGCAGCCCGCGGGCCTCGACGAATTTCACCCCTGCACCGCCTTCGGTGGTCCAGGCATGCACAGGCGTTTGAAGGGATTCGAACTGTTCCAGGTCAAGCCCTTGGGCTGAGACCAGGTTGCCAGGAATGCTGTTGGCTGCAGCGAGCTGCTGCGCCCCTGCGTCTGAATTATTCATCGGCACTTTCCTTGTGATGCATGAAGGTGATTGCTGTGCGCGCCTCGGTGAGGAATGCATGCGCGGTCTCTGCGACCTGCTCGGCTGTCACGGCTTCGATGGCTTGACGCTCATCCTCCAGCGCAACCGGGTCCAGGCCGCAGGTGGCTTGCATACCAATGAAATGTGCTTGTTTTGCGATGTCATCGCGTTCGAACACCTGCCGGGCTATCAAGCGCGCTTTGGCGCGCTTGAGGTCTGCGGTGGCCGGTACCGACTGGCGGAACGTTTCGATTTCGAGCGTAAGCCTTTCGGCGGCGGCCTCCGGCGTTACCTGCGGGCTGCAGAACGCGTAAAGGGTCAACAGGCTGTCACCGCGCCGCCAGGGTTCATATCTCGACGTCAAACTTTGCAGAAGCGGTTCATTCAGCACCAGGTTGCGCTGCAGGATGCTGGCATAGCCTTGGGCAAGCATTTCGGGAAGCAAACGCAGTGCATAGGCTTGGCTGCTAGAGCTGGCGGTGCATTGGCTGGGGAGGTTGAAACTGATGATCACGGCCGTGTTCAGACCTTGCAAATGCAGGGTCTGGCAGCGCCGGACTTGCCCAGAGGGCGTAGTAGGTACTTGCTGTACAGGCAGGCGATGAGCGGGGATCGCTGCAAAGTGCCGCGCCACCAGCGTTTGCAGCTGTGGCAGGGTAACGTTGCCGGCCACCGTGAGCGTAGCATTGTTGGGGTGGTACCAGGTTTGGTACCAGGTGCGTGCGGCAGCCAGGGTCATATGGCCGAGATCGGTAGCGTGGCCTATCACCGGGGTGCCATAACCGTTGTTGCCATAGGCCAGCAACAGGTGATGTTCCATTGCCAGTGCCAAAGGGTTGTTGTCGACATCCTCTCGTCGTTCTGCCATGACCACTGCCAGCTCTCGAGCGAAAGGAGAAGCGCTGAGCGTGGCGCTGGCCATGATGTCGGCCATTGCCTCCAGGGCGATTTCCAGGCGACTGGCAGGCAGTGTCAGTGGAAAGACGGTAGCCTCGGCGCCGGTGAACGCATTCGGCTCTCCTCCCAAAAGGGTCATCAGGGCTGAATACTGGCCAGCAGCCAGTTTGCTGCTGCCCTCGAACAGCAAGTGCTCCAGGGCATGGGAAAGGCCAGTGTGGCCTTCTGGCTCGTAGCTGGAGCCGACGTGATACCACAACTGCGCGCTGACCAGCGGCGCGCGGTGGTCTTCGCGTAGATAGACGCGCAGGCCATTGGCAAGGGTGAACGCACTTACCGAGCTTGCCGGCAAGGGTGGGGAGGGGCGTTCGGTCATGGTTGAAGTGCTCCTTCGGGAAACGAAGGCGCAGCTTCAACCAGAGCCTGGACGGGGTTGCGGTAACTAAATACACCCAACCCGTCAGGGGGTCAGCCCCGCTGCCAGAGTGCGTAGTGCACCTGGCCGGTCTTCTTCTCGCGGTGCAGGCGCCAGTTGCCGGGCAGTTGCAAGGTCGATGGTGCGGCTTCGCTCTCGGTGTACACCCATGCCTGCTCGTTCAGCCACTGGTTCTGTTCCAGCAGGTCACAGGTATTGGCCAGCAGGTCCTGATGGAACGGCGGGTCGAGGAACACCACATCGAATTGCTGCTTGGCCTGGCCTTGCAGGTAGCGCAGGGCGTCGGTTTGCAGAATTTGCCCGCGCGGGCAGCGCAGGATCTCAAGGTTGTTCTTCAGGTTGGCGATGGCCGCCGGGTTGCTGTCCAGCGCCACAGCGTCCTCGGCCCCGCGTGACAGGGCTTCGAGCACCAGGGCGCCACTGCCGGTGAAGGCGTCCAGCACGTGGGCACCTTCGATGTAGGGTGCCAGCCAGTTGAATACGGTTTCCCGCACGCGGTCAGGCGTTGGCCGCAGGCCTTCGCCTTCCGGCACCGCCAGGCGGCGGCTGCGCCACTCGCCGGCGATGATGCGCAGGTGGCCCTGGCCCTTGCTTTGGCCCGCTTGCGGGCGGGCGGGAGGGGTGGATCTTGGCATTAGTGCTCCGGTACCCCGAGCGGTTGCTCGGAGGGCTTTTCAGTGGGTGCTGGCAGCGGTTTTTGTGGCACTTTCGGGCCAACGGTGACGATCACCAGTTTATCGGCTGACAGGTGTTTGTTCATGGCCGCCTTGACCTGTTCGACGGTGAGGGCCTGGGACTGCTGCATGAAGTCCTCCAGCCAGGTCAGCGGCAAGTTGTAAAAGCCGATTGCGCCCAGTTGGCCGACGATGCTGGCGTTGCTGGCATTGGACAGTGGGAAACTGCCGGCCAGCTCGCGCTTGGCATCGTCCAGCTCCTGCTGGGTAGGGCCATTCTTGAGGTAGTCGGCAAGAATGTCCTGCACCAGCTTGAGCGTGCCCTCGCTGAGCTCGGCGCGGGTTTGCAGGTTGATCATGAACGGGCCGCGTACCTGCATCGGGCTGAACACCGAGTAGACGCCGTAGGTCAGGCCACGTTTTTCACGCACCTCGCTCATCAGGCGGGTTCCGAAGGCGCCACCGCCGAGTATCTGGTTGCCCAGCGACAGGGCTGGCCAGTCCGGGTCCTGGCGGTCGATACCCAGCTCGGCCAGCATCAGGTGAGTCTGCTTGGACGGGAAGTCGATGTGGGTCAGGCCGGCTTTGGCATCAGCGGGCTGGGCCGGTGCGGGCAGCGCCGGGCCTTTGGGCAGGCCGGCGGATACCTGGGCGGCGATGGCTTCGGCTTCGGCACGGCTGAGGTCGCCAACCAGTGCGATCACCGCGTTGCCGCCGGTGTAAGCCTTGGCGTGGAAGGCACGCAGCTGTGCCAGGCTGATGGCCGTGATGCTTTCGGCGGTGCCGTCGCTTGGGTGAGCGTAGGGGTGGTCGCCATAAAGATTGCCGAACAGGGCCTTGCCGGCGATCTTGCCGGGGTTTTGCTTTTCGTATTCAAAGCCGGCCAGCATTTGGTTCTTGATGCGTTTGAGCGCGTCTTCGGGGAACGTCGGCTTGCCCGCCACCTCGGTAAACAGCTTGAGGGCCGGCTCGCGCTTGTCCTTGGTGCTGAGGCTGCGCAACGAGGCCACGGCCATGTCCCGGTAAGATCCGTTGCCAAAGTCCGCGCCCAGGCCTTCGAAGCCTTCGGCGATGGCAGTCACGTCCTTGCCGGCCACGCCCTCGTTGAGCATGGCGTTGGTCAGCGCGGCCACGCCTGGTGTACCGCCGTCCTGGCTACTACCGGCAGCGAAGGTGACGCGCAAGTCGAACATGGGCAGTTCGCGTGCTTCGACGAACAGCACCCGGGCACCTTCGGCGGTGTTCCAGTGCTGGATGTTCAGTTGGCGTCGGCTGGGCGCCTTGCCATCCAGTTCGGCCAGCGATTGCAAGGTATTGGCCGGGCGGGCTGCACTGTTGTCGGCCTTGGCCACGTTATCGGCCATTGCCGGGGCGACTAGCACTGCCGCCAGCGCCAGGGCGCGAATGCCCGTGGCCAACAGGGTTGGGCGTGGTGCGCGGCGATTACTCATGAGCGGACTCCTCAGGCAGTACATGGGCAACGCTCAGGCGTTCGCGGGTGAAGTAGGTGCGCGCGGCGTTCTGGATGTCCTGCGGGGTGACGCGCTTGAGCTCGTCAAGCTCGCTGTCGATCAGTTTCCAGGACAAACCGACGGTTTCCAGCTGGCCAATGGTGGTGGCCTGGCTGCTGATGGAGTCGCGGTCGTAGACCAGGCCGGCGATGACCTGGGCGCGTACGCGCTCCAGTTCTTCGGCGCTGGGTGGTGTGGTCTTGAGTTCATCAAGCAACTGCCAGACGCCCTTTTCCACGTCTGCGAGGGTTTTCTGCTTCTGCACGTTCGGCGTGGCCGAGATCAGGAACAGGCTGTCGCCGCGCGTGAAGGCGTTGTAGCTGGACGACGCACCGGCCACCAGCTCCTGGCCACGCTCCAGGCGGGCCGGCAGGCGGGCGCTGTAGCCGCCGTCGAGCAGTGCCGAGATCAGGCGCAGGGCATGTACGGTGCGTGGGTCCTTGGCGGTGGGCAAACCAGGCACGTTGAAGCCGTAGATCAGGCTCGGCAACTGGGTACGTACGTGCAGGGTGAGCTGACGCTGGCCAGGCTCGGCAAGTTCCAGGGGCAGCTTGGCGGGGGGCACGGCGCGCTTGGGAATGCTGCCGAAGTACTTCTGCGCCAGGCCCTTGACCTCGTCGGCGGTGACATCGCCGACCACCACCAGGGTGGCGTTGTTGGGCGCATACCAGGACTCGTACCAGTGGCGCAGTTCTTCGACCTTCATGCGCTCCAGGTCGGCCATCCAGCCGATGGTCGGGGTGTGGTAGCCGCTGGCCGGGAAGGCCATGGCGCGGAACAGCTCGAACGCCTTGGGATTGGGCTGGTCGTCGGTGCGCAGGCGGCGTTCTTCCTTGATGACTTCGATTTCGCGGCTGAACTCGTCGGCTGGCAGGCGCAGGCTGGCCAGGCGATCGGCCTCCAGCTCCAGGGCTACGGGCAGGCGGTCGCGGGCCAGTACCTGGTAATAGGCGGTGTAGTCGTCGCTGGTGAAGGCGTTTTCATCGGCGCCGAGGTCACGCAGAATGCGCGAAGCTTCGCCGGGGCCGACCTTGGCGCTGCCCTTGAACATCATGTGTTCCAGCGCGTGGGACAAGCCGGTCTGGCCCGGGGTTTCGTAGCTGGAGCCGACCTTGTACCAGATCTGCGAGACCACCACCGGGGCGCGATGGTCTTCACGCACCACGACCTTCAGGCCATTGTCGAGGATGAATTCGTGGGTGGGTTGCACATCGGCGGCGAAGGCCGCGAGCGGCAGGCAGAGCGTGCCGAGCAACAGGCCAGCGGCGCGGCGGGCTAGAGCATTCATAAGGTGTTCAACCTGTTCGGCGGCCCGCAGGGTTTAGCGTCGACGGGCCAGGAGGTGCTAGGATACTGATCCGGTTGCCTGGCGACCATGCCTGTCGCCGTTCTGGCCCACAGGACACTAAGACAAAACGTTGCGCATGAACCAGCCGGCTTCAAGATAGTCTGTTCTGCGTAGAGAGAATTCCCGATGCGCCGTAGCTGGCCCATCGCTACCCTGAGATAGCCGTCCTCCATGTTTGGTTCCAACGACGACAAAAAAGCGCCGGCCGAAGCTGGCGAAAAGAAAGGCCTGTTCAGCTGGTTTCGCAAGAAGCCGCAGCAACCTGTCGCCGAACAGCCACAAGCCCCCGAGCCGCAGGCTGCAGAGCCGGTAGCGCCGCAGCCCGCCGTCGAGCGCCCTGAAGCTGCTCCAGTGGAGCCGGTGGCTGCACAGGCCCCAGCGCCTGCAACTGAAGCCCCTCGAGCTGCCGAGCCAGCATTGGCCCCTGAGCCTGCAAATGCCCCAGTGGTAGCCCCGGTCCTTGAGTCTGCACCCGCCCCGGTGGTTGCCTCGGCCCCTGAGCCTGCCCTGTCCCCTGTGGGCGCGGGGTTGCCTGCGAGTGCGCAGTCTGCCGCCCCGCAGGTCGAAACCCCTGCGCCCGTAGCTGTTCCTGCCACTCAATTCATCGAACCCCCTGTCAGCAACCTGGTCCTGCCCGTTGCCGAAGAGCCCGTCGCGCTCGTCCCTGACCTGGAGCCAAAGGCCCCGCCTGCGATCCCCGAGCGCCCGGTGGCAGAGCCCGTGCAGCCTGAGCCCGAGCCAGCCCCTGTCGCCGCCGCAACCGTTACCGAGCAAGCCAAGCCCGGCTTCTTCGCCCGGCTCAAACAGGGACTGTCCAAGACCAGCGCCAGTATCGGCGAGGGCATGGCCAGCCTGTTTCTTGGCAAGAAGGTCATCGACGACGACCTGCTCGACGAAATCGAAACGCGCCTGCTGACCGCCGACGTCGGCGTGGAAGCCACCTCGGCCATCGTCCAGAACCTGACCCAGAAGGTCGCGCGCAAGCAGCTGGCCGACGCCGATGCCCTGTACAAATCGTTGCAGGAAGAACTGGCCGCGCTGCTGCGCCCAGTCGAACAGCCGCTGAAAGTGCAGGCACAGAACAAACCCTATGTGATCCTCGTGGTTGGCGTGAACGGCGCCGGCAAGACCACCACCATCGGCAAACTGGCGAAGAAGCTGCAGCTGGACGGCAAGAAGGTGATGCTGGCTGCCGGTGATACCTTCCGTGCGGCGGCGGTCGAGCAGTTGCAGGTATGGGGCGAGCGTAACCAGATTCCGGTGATCGCTCAGCATACCGGTGCCGACTCCGCTTCGGTGATCTTCGACGCCGTGCAGGCTGCCAAGGCCCGTGGCGTCGACGTGCTGATCGCTGATACCGCCGGGCGCCTGCACACCAAAGACAACCTGATGGAAGAGCTGAAGAAGGTCCGCCGGGTCATCGGCAAGCTTGATGCCGAGGCGCCGCACGAGGTGTTGTTGGTGCTCGATGCCGGCACCGGCCAGAACGCCATCAGCCAGGCCAAGTACTTCAATCAGAGCGTCGAGCTGACCGGCCTGGCCCTGACCAAGCTGGACGGCACTGCCAAAGGCGGGGTGATCTTCGCCCTGGCCAAGCAGTTCAATATCCCAATCCGCTTCATCGGTGTCGGTGAAGGTATCGACGACCTGCGCACCTTTGAAGCCGAGCCGTTCGTCAAGGCTCTGTTCGCCGAGCGAGACTGACCATGATCCGATTCGAACAGGTTGCCAAGCGCTATCCCAACGGTCATGTGGGTTTGCATGAGCTGAGCTTCCGGGCGCGTCGGGGCGAGTTCCTGTTCGTGACCGGGCACTCGGGTGCTGGCAAGAGCACCTTGCTGCGCCTGTTGCTGGCCATGGAGCGCCCGACCAGCGGCAAGCTGATGCTGGCCGGCCAGGACCTGGGCCAGATCAGCAACGCGCAAATCCCGTTCCTGCGCCGGCAGATCGGCGTGGTGTTCCAGAACCACCAGTTGTTGTTCGACCGCACGGTGTTCAACAACATTGCCCTGCCGCTGCAGATTCTTGGCCTGTCCAAGGCCGAGATCGCCAAGCGTGTGGACTCGGCGCTGGAGCGTGTGTCGCTGTCCGACAAGGGCGAGCTGTTCCCGGCCGACCTGTCCACCGGGCAGCAGCAGCGGGTGGGCATCGCCCGTGCCATTGTCCACCAGCCCGCGCTGCTGCTGGCCGACGAACCCACCGGTAACCTCGACCCGCGCCTGGCTGCAGAGATCATGGGTGTGTTTGAGGACATCAACCGCCTGGGCACCACGGTATTGATCGCCAGCCACGACCTGGCACTGATTGCGCGCATGCGCCACCGCATGCTCACCTTGCAGCGCGGCCGCTTGATCGGCGATGGGGAGGCCGGGCAATGAGCACTACACGAACGCCGAAAGTTTCCGAGCGGGTTGCGCCAAAGCCGGCCGACCCGCAACCGGCGAAGAAAAAGCGCGGCGAAGACGATGACGGACCGGATTTCCGCACGCTGCTGCATGCCTGGCTGGAAAGCCACCGCGCCAGCATGGCGGACAGCCTGCGTCGCCTGGGCAAGCAGCCGATCGGCAGCTTTTTCACCTGCCTGGTGATGGCTGTGGCGCTGAGCATGCCCATGGGCCTGTCGTTGCTGCTGAAGAACGTCGAGCAGCTTGGCGGCTCGTGGCAACGCGCTGCGCAGATTTCGCTGTACCTCAAGCTTGATGCCGGTAGCCGCGATGGCGAGGCCCTGCGCGACGAAATCAAGGGCATGCCCGGGGTCGCGGACGCGCAGTTTGTCAGCCGCGAGCAGGCGCTGGAGGAGTTCCAGCAGCAGTCTGGCTTGGGTGAAGCCTTGCGCGAGCTGCCCGACAACCCACTGCCTGGCGTGGTGGTGGTGACCCCGACCGAGGTCGACAAGCCGGCCCTGGATGCCTTGCGTCAGCGTTTGTCGGAACTGCCGCGGGTGGAAGTGGCACAACTGGACCTGGTGTGGGTCGAGCGCCTGGCAGCCATCCTCAAATTGGGTGACCGCTTTGTCTTCGGCTTGGCCGTGATGCTGATTTCTGCCCTGCTTTTAGTAATCGGTAACACAATTCGTCTACATATTGAAAACCGCCGTGTCGAGATCGAAGTGATCAAGCTGGTAGGCGGCACTGACGCCTACGTGCGCCGGCCTTTCCTGTACATGGGCGCCTTGTATGGCCTGGGTGCGGGGGTGCTGGCGTGGGGTATCCTGGCGTTCGGCCTGAACTGGCTGAATGACGCGGTTGTGGGGCTTTCCGGGCTGTACGGCAGTGACTTCGCCCTTGGCGGGGTGCCAGCGTCCGATGGTCTGTCGCTCTTGATCGGAGCGGTGCTGTTGGGGTATATCGGTGCATGGATTGCCGTCGCTCGTCACCTGAACGAGCTGGCGCCGCGATAGTTTTTACGTGCCGGCATTGACATTTTCTTCACTACGGAACTTGTACCGTCGTTCCAGGTCAATGTTGGCAGCGCCCACAAGGCGCGAGTTTAGTAAGTCGGAGGTTCTTGAATGACCACATCGTTGCAACCTGCCTATGCCCTGGTGCCCGGTGCAAACCTGGAAGCCTATGTGCACACGGTCAACAGCATCCCGCTGCTGACGGTCGAGCAGGAGCGTGATCTGGGCGAGCGTCTCTATTATGAGCAGGATGTCGAGGCCGCTCGTCAAATGGTGATGGCCCACCTGCGTTTCGTCGTACATATCGCCCGTAGCTATGCCGGCTACGGGTTGGCCCAGGCCGACCTGATCCAGGAAGGCAACGTCGGCCTGATGAAAGCCGTCAAGCGCTTCAACCCGGAAATGGGCGTGCGCCTGGTGTCGTTCGCCGTACACTGGATCAAGGCAGAGATTCACGAGTTCATCCTGCGCAACTGGCGCATCGTCAAGGTGGCGACCACCAAGGCCCAACGCAAGTTGTTCTTCAACCTGCGCAGCCAGAAGAAGCGCCTGGCTTGGCTGAACAACGACGAAGTGCATCGCGTGGCGGAAAGCCTTGGTGTCGAGCCGCGCGAAGTGCGTGAGATGGAAAGCCGCCTCAGCGGCCAGGACATGGCCTTCGACCCAGCAGCGGAAGCTGACGACGACAGCGCCTTCCAGTCGCCAGCGCATTACCTGGAAGACCATCGTTACGATCCTGCGGTGCAGTTGGAGGATGCCGATTGGAGTGATAACTCCACCAGCAACCTGCACGAAGCGCTGCAAGGTTTGGATGAACGTAGCCGCGATATTCTCTACCAGCGCTGGTTGGCGGAAGAGAAAGCCACGTTGCATGAGCTGGCTGACAAGTACAGCGTTTCGGCTGAGCGGATTCGCCAGCTGGAGAAGAATGCGATGAACAAGGTCAAGGCACTGATCGCGGTCTGATCGAGCCTGGCCGTAAACAGAGCCGCTTGCCTGGATAGGGTGAGCGGCTTTTTTTTGCCTGTGAGATTTTGGGGCCGCCTTGCGGCCCATCGCGACGCAAGGCCGCTCCTACAAGGGATCGCGGTCGCCTGTAGGAGCGGCCTTGTGTCGCGATGGGCTGCGCAGCAGCCCCAAAAAGCTCAAAGTTTGCGCGAAGTATCGAGCTGCATCAGGTAGCTGGGCCCGCCCAACTGGCTCATCTGCCGGCGAATCCAACCGGCCCGGCTCGCCACATAGGCACTCGGCCGGCTGGCACTCCACTTGATCGGGCTAGGCAGCACTGCGGCCAACTGCGCCGCCTGCTGGCGGCTGAGCCGGCTGGCATCAACGCCAAAGTGATAACGCGCTGCCGCCTGGGCACCAAACACGCCTTTGCCCCATTCGGCACTGTTCAGGTAAACCTCAAGAATTCGCTCCTTGGACCAGAACAGCTCGATCAGCGCGGTAAACCAAGCCTCCAGCCCTTTGCGGAACCAGCTGCGCCCGGACCACAGGAACAGGTTCTTGGCTACTTGCTGGGTCAGGGTGCTTGCACCGCGGACATTACCGCCGCGCTCGTTGTAGGCCAGCGCTGCCTGAATGGCTGGGATGTCGAAGCCCCAGTGGCTTGCGAACTTCTGGTCCTCGCCCGCGATGACGGCAACCTTCAGTTCATCGGAGATATTCTCCCACGGCTCCCAATCGCGCTGCAGGTCGATCGGCTCACCATTCACCCATGACTGTACTTTGCGCTCGACCATCAGCGCCGTGCCGGGCGGTGGCACCCAGCGGAACACCAGCACCAGCACGATGCTGCCGGCAGCGAACCAGAGCAGGGCGCGGGAGAGGCGACGGATAAGGGTTGGCAGCATGGCGATGGCTTGGCCGTACGGGTGGAAGGGGCCATTATACAGACCCGATACAAGGAGTCGTCCCATGCTTCGCAGCTTCCTGATGCTTGCCGCCTTTTTCGGCTTTACCGGGGTCGCCCTGGGTGCCTTCGCCGCCCACGGCCTGAAAAACCGCCTGACGGCGGACTACCTGGCCATTTTTCATACCGGTGTGACCTACCAGCTGGTGCATGCCTTGGCGATCTTCGGCGTTGCCGTGCTCTCGGTGCACCTGCCCGGGCGCCTGGTGGGCTGGGCTGGCGGCCTGTTCGCGCTGGGGATCGTGCTGTTCTCCGGCAGCCTGTACCTGTTGACCCTCAGCGGCCTGGGCAAGCTGGGCATCATCACCCCGATTGGCGGCCTGTGCTTCTTGGCCGGCTGGCTGTGCCTGGGCCTGGCGGCCTGGCGGCTGGGCTGACCGAGTGGTCCACAATCGCGACTAATGGCGCGCACCGCCCTTGGGTTGCAGGACGGTTCGGCGCTAGAATGCGGGCCCCAAAGAACAATGGTGGCCGTGCGCATGCGCATTCAATTGAACGGTGAGCCTTACGAACTGCCTGCTGGCGAAAGCGTTGCAGCCCTGCTGACCCGCCTTGAGCTGGCCGGGCGCCGTGTCGCAGTGGAACTGAACCTGGATATCGTGCCGCGTAGCCAGCACGACAGCACGCTGCTGAACGACGGCGACCAGGTCGAAGTAGTCCACGCCATCGGTGGCGGCTGACAGCAGCCCGGCGGTTCACAAGCAAGCCCAGCAACCTTTTCCCGAGGAACAACGATGAGCAACGTTCGTAGCGACAAGCCCTTCACCCTGGCCGGGCGTACTTTCCAGTCGCGCCTGCTGGTCGGTACCGGCAAGTACCGTGACATGGAAGAAACCCGCCTGGCCACCGAGGCCTCGGGTGCCGAAATCGTCACCGTCGCCGTGCGCCGTACCAACCTGGGCCAGAATGCGGGCGAGCCGAACCTGCTCGATGTACTGTCGCCTGACAAGTACACCATCCTGCCGAATACTGCAGGCTGCTTTGACGCGGTGGAAGCGGTGCGTACTTGTCGCCTGGCCCGCGAACTGCTGGATGGGCGCAAATCGCATGAATCCCGGACGCTGGTAAAGCTGGAAGTGCTGGCCGACCAGAAAACCCTGTTCCCCAACGTGATCGAAACCCTCAAGGCCGCCGAAGTGTTGGTCAAGGAAGGTTTCGACGTGATGGTGTACACCAGCGACGACCCGATCATCGCCCGTCAGTTGGCTGAGGTCGGCTGCATCGCGGTCATGCCGCTGGCTGGCCTGATTGGTACCGGCCTGGGCATCTGCAACCCTTACAACCTGCAGATCATCCTGGAAGAGTCCAAGGTGCCGGTGCTGGTCGACGCCGGTGTGGGTACTGCTTCCGACGCTACCATCGCCATGGAAATGGGCTGCGAGGCCGTGCTGATGAACTCGGCCATTGCCCATGCCCAGCAACCGGTGCTGATGGCCGAAGCCATGAAGCACGCCATCGTCGCCGGTCGCATGGCCTACCTGGCCGGCCGTATGCCGAAGAAACTCTATGCCAGCGCCTCTTCGCCGCTGGATGGTCTGATCAAGTAAGAGCAACTGATGACTGAATCGCACGATACGCCGATCACCCCCGACGGCGAAGCCCGCCCGCACCGCCGCATCAAGAGCTTCGTGATGCGCGCCGGGCGCATGACCGAAGGCCAGCAGCGCGGCCTGGACCAGGGCGGCCCGCTGTACATCCTGCCGCTGGCCGGCAGCCCGGTGGACTATGACCAGGTGTTCGGCCGTTCGGCGCCGCGCACCCTCGAGATTGGCTTCGGCATGGGCCATTCCCTGCTGGAAATGGCCGCTGCCGCGCCTGAACAGGACTTCATCGGTGTGGAAGTGCACCGCCCGGGTGTGGGCGCGCTGCTCAACGGCGTGCTGACCCAGGGGCTGAAGAACCTGCGGGTGTATGACTGCGATGCCATCGAAGTGCTGAACCGCTGCGTGGCGGACAACAGCCTCGATCGCCTTATGCTGTTCTTCCCCGATCCTTGGCACAAGGCGCGTCACCACAAGCGTCGTATCGTGCAGCTGGAGTTTGCCGAGCTGGTACGTCGCAAGCTCAAGCCCGGTGGCGTGTTCCACATGGCCACGGACTGGGAACCGTATGCTGAATACATGCTGGAAGTGATGAGCGCCGCCCCCGGCTACCGCAACCGTGCGGCCGACGGCACTTACGTGCCACGCCCGGAAGAGCGCCCGATCACCAAGTTCGAACGCCGCGGCGAGCGGCTGGGGCATGGGGTGTGGGACTTGAAGTTCGAGAAGGTGGATTGAACGGCTGAGTCAGCCTATTGATGTGCTAGTGCTTGCAGAAATGCAGGCGAAAAAAACCGCCTTGAGAAAGGCGGTTTTTTTGTGAGCAGCAGGACTGAGTATCCTGCGCTCTGGGGTTTCACTGAAAACTTCACACAGTCAGCTGATCATAGGTACCTTCGAAAACTGGGTCAATGTGCGGAAATATCCGGCATCACGTGTGTCGGCGCGGTTAACAGCCTTGATTGGATGATGCGGGTATTATCGCGTCGCTCCTGTGCGTTGATTCAGTGATGGGCCGGGTAGGAGAAGAATTCTGCTTTCCGGCCCCTTCGACATGGCTTGAGAACCATGCCGGTGACACTCTTCGAAGGGCCATCAACCTGGCCACTTCACTGAAGACTTCACACAGTTTTCGAAGGCATCGAAGTACCGGTTAGATGCTGGAAGATTGGCCCGCCAACACGGAGGCCAAGGCATATGAAGCGTTTGCTTGATGCGCTGAGCCGCGCCTGGAGCTTGTCCGGATCTTGATAGTGCTCAAGACCGTTCGGGACTTGATGCGTGACCACTTCGATGATGCCCGTTAAGGGCTAGTCAGGTGGTAGGGCTGCCCTGGTATCCCGGGGCAGCTTTTAGCCATGCCTACCCTCGGCGATCAGCCACCACGCCAATCAACACCAGCACCACCAGCAACACCGGTGCCAGCGCGTAGTTGTTGAACTGGCTCAGCCCCTTCACCACCCACGGTGTGGCATAGATCAGCGCCGCACCGCTGCCGATCATCACCATCAATGCCATGAACGGCACGCGCAGGGCACCCGCCAGGCCACCCAGGCGTTGCTCGGCCCAGGCTTTGACATCGGTGCCGAACAGCACCAGCAGGCAGCCTACCAAGGCCAGTGAAATCTCCGACAGGTTGCTGCGGCTCCAGCGGGAAACCGTCGCGAGCAGATCAAGTACCAGATCCATGGGTCATCCTTAGGTCAAGAAATACTGCAGCAGGTCATTGAGGAACAACTGGCCCCTTGGCGTGGCCACCAGTCGATCCGGTTCGACCTGCAAAAGGCCCTTTTGTTCGGCGGCGCGGCGTGCCTCGCGCAGTTGTTCCAATGGCAAGCCCGTGCGTTGGGTAAACAGTTCGGCTTCCACGCCATCGGTAAGGCGCAGGGCGTTCATCAGGAACTCGAACGGCAGCTCGTCCACCGGCAAAAGCTTCTCGCCGGCCTTGAACGGCTTGGCCAGGTTCAGGTAGTCCTTGGGCAGGCGGGTCTTCCAGGTGCGCAGGATGCGCCCGTCGGCGAAAGTGAGCTTGCCGTGGGCACCCGCACCGATGCCGATGAAGTCGCCGAAACGCCAGTAGTTGAGGTTGTGCCGGGCGGCGCGGCCTGCCTGCGCATAGGCCGATACCTCGTACTGGCGGTAACCGTGCTCGGCCATCAGCGCCTGGCCGGCTTCCTGGATGTCCCAGAGGATGTCGTCTTCGGGCAGCTCTGGCGGTTGGTTCCAGAATACCGTGTTCGGTTCCACGGTCAGCTGGTACCACGACAGGTGCGTCGGCCCCAGGTCGATGGCCTGGCGCAGGTCGCCCAGCGCATCATCCAGCGACTGGTCGGGCAGGCCGTGCATCAGGTCCATGTTGAAGTTGTCGAAGCCGGCGGCGCGTGCCATGCCGGCGGCAAGCACCGCTTCATCGCCGTTGTGAATGCGCCCCAGCGCCTCCAGCTTGGCCGGTTGGAAGCTCTGCACACCGATGGACAGGCGGTTGATGCCGGTTTGCCGGTAGGCCTTGAACTTGTCCTGCTCGAAGGTGCCTGGGTTGGCTTCCAGGGTAATTTCGATGTCTGGTGCAAACGGGATGCGCTGTTCCACGCCGCGCAGCAAACGGCCAAGGGCGTTGGCGCTGAACAGGCTGGGCGTACCGCCACCGAAAAAGATCGAGCTGATCGGGCGGCCTTGCACGGCGGCCAGTTCCTGGTCGAGGTCGTCCAGCAGTGCTGTGACGTAGGCGTCTTCCGGCAGTTCAGGCCCGGCAGCGTGGGAGTTGAAGTCGCAGTAAGGGCATTTGCGTACGCACCACGGGATGTGGATGTACAGCGCCAGCGGCGGCAGGCTGGTGAAGCGCACCGCGCCGGGAGTGGACAGCGTTGCGATCATGCCAGGCCCAGACGTTGGCGCAGCAGGGCCATGGCACGGGCGCGGTGGCTGAGCTGGTTCTTGTCTGCCGGAGCCAGGTCGGCGCTGGAGCAGCTTCGCTCCGGTACCCAGAACAATGGGTCGTAGCCAAAGCCGTGCTCGCCGCTGGCTTCAAAAAGGATGCTGCCGTGCCACAGTCCTTCGCAGAGGATTGGCAACGGGTCGTCGGCGTGGCGTACCAACGCCAGTACGCAGACGAACTGCGCGCCGCGCTCGGCTTCAGGCACGTCTTTCAACGCTTCGAGCAGCTTGGCGTTGTTCGCCGCGTCACCCTTGCCATCGGCGTAGCGTGCCGAGTAGATGCCCGGCGCGCCGCCGAGGAAGTCCACTGCCAGGCCAGAGTCGTCGGCCAGGGCTGGCAGGCCGGAAATACGGGCGGCATTGCGCGCTTTGAGGATGGCGTTTTCGACGAACGACAGGCCGGTCTCTTCTGGCTCGACCTGGCTGAACTCGCCAATCGAGCGCAGTTGCACGGACTGGCCGAGCATGGCCTGGAGTTCCTTGAGTTTGCCGGCGTTGTGGCTGGCCAATACGAGTTGCTGGAAATTCATCATTCGCCTGGGAACACGTCCTGGTTGAAGCTGAGGGAGTTGCTGATCCCGCCGGTTTCGATGTTCAGGTCGAAGGTGACGGTTTCTGGTTGGTCGATCTTGAATTGGGCGATGTAGTACACCGCGCCTTGTTCGGTAATTTGCTTGAACGACAGCGGGCTGCTGCGCCCCGTCAGGTCTTTGACCGTGCCGCTGACCAACGCCGGGGTGGACTTGTTGGCCTTGAGCACGGCAATGTTGAGCACGCCCTGGTTCTTGCTGCGTACAAGACCAGTCGCTGCGGCCACTTCGGGTGTAAGCATGCTCGACGTGAATGCGCTGTAGTGCACCGTCACGTCGCCAAACACTTCCTTGCGCTCGGGGCGGGCGGCATCGGCAGCCAGTACCGGCAGGGCCAGGCACAGGCTGATCAGGAACAGGGCTAGGCGACGCATGGGGCGATTCCTCCGGTGGGCGTCAGACCGCGAGCTGGTGCTCTTGCAGGCTCGGGCTGCTGACGCGGTAGATGCCGATCTCACCTAGTAGATTAGGCCATAGCCGGCCACCCCACCCGTTGCGGTGCAGGTGGTCGACCGCCAGGCGGTCGAGCACCTTGGCCCGTCGTTCGTGCACCAGTTCTTCGAAGTCGGCGAAGGTGCAGAAGTGGATGTTCGGTGTGTTGTACCAGGTGTACGGCATGAAGTCCGAGACCGGCATGCGGCCTTTGGTCGCCAGGTACCAGCGGCAGCGCCAGTGGCCGAAGTTGGGGAAGGTGATGATGCACTGGCGGCCCACGCGCAGCATCTCGTCGAGGATGCGGTCAGGGTACTCCACGGCCTGCAGGGCCTGGGTCATGATCACCACGTCGAAGCTGTTGCTGGCGAAGTTGCCCAGGCCTTTGTCCAGGTCCTGCTCGATGACGTTGACGCCCTTGGCCACGCAGGCGGCGATGTTGTCGGCGTCGATCTCCAGGCCATAGCCGGTGACCTGCTTGCGGTCACGCAGCGAGGCCAGCAGTTCGCCACTGCCGCAGCCCAGGTCGAGTACCCGGCTGCCGGCGGGGATCCAGTCGTGGATGATTTCCAGATCGGCTCTCATGCTGTCCTCAGATGGCAATGCGGTTCATGTAGTTCGAGAAACCCTGCATGTAGCGAGGTGTGGGGATCAGGAAGGCATCGTGCCCATAAGGCGAGTCGATCTCCAGGTAGCAGACGTTTTTACGCGCGGCCATCAGGGCGTCGACGATCTCGCGTGAACGGGCCGGCGAGAAGCGCCAGTCGGTGGTGAACGACATGATGCAGTAGTCCGCCGTGACATGGGCCAGGGTGGCAGCCAGGTCACCACCCTGGGCGGCGGCTGGGTCGAAATAGTCCAGCGCCTTGGTCATCAGCAGGTAGGTATTGGCGTCGAAACGGCCGGAAAACTCCTCGCCCTGATAGCGCAGGTAGCTTTCGACCTGGAACTCGACGCTGTGGAAGTCGTAGTTGAGCTTGTCGCTTTTCAGCTCACGGCCGAATTTTTCACCCATCGAGTCGTCGGACAGGTAGGTAATGTGGCCGACCATGCGTGCCAGCATCAGGCCGCGCTTGGGGATTACGCCCTGGTCCTGGAACGAACCGCCGTGGAACTCGGGGTCGGTGAGAATGGCCTGACGGG
Organism: Pseudomonas sp. NBRC 111132; assembly: GCF_001320565.1. Lineage (NCBI taxonomy): Bacteria > Pseudomonadati > Pseudomonadota > Gammaproteobacteria > Pseudomonadales > Pseudomonadaceae > Pseudomonas > Pseudomonas sp. NBRC 111132. The sequence goes on along the minus strand of NZ_BCBI01000009.1, from coordinate 22,687 downwards.
CCACCTCGTTGAAGGCGATGTTCTGTGCCGACAGTTTGGGCGCCGAGGCAATGTCGACGCAATGGCGCACGCGCTCGGGGTAGCTGATGGTCCATTGCAGCGCCTGCATGCCGCCCAGGCTGCCGCCGACCACGGCGGCCCATTGCTGGATGCCCAGACGTTCGCCCAGGCGCACCTGGCTATGCACCCAGTCCTCCACGGTCAGTACCGGGAAATCGGCGCCATAGGGCTTGCCGGTGGCCGGGTTGACACTGCTGGGGCCGGTGCTGCCGTTACAGCCGCCGAGGTTGTTCAGGCTGACCACGAAGAAGCGGTTGGTATCGATTGGCTTGCCGGGGCCGATGCAGCTATCCCACCAGCCCGGCTTGCGGTCGGTGGCGGCATGGTAGCCAGCGGCATGGTGGTGGCCGGAAAGGGCATGGCAGATCAGCACGGCGTTGCTCGCGCTGGCGTTCAGGGTGCCATAGGTCTCGTAGACCAGTTCGTAACTGGCCAGGGAGCGGCCACAGGCCAGGGCCAGCGGTTCATCGAACCGGGCGGTTTGCGGTACTACCAGACCGACGGAATCTACGGGAAAGACAGTGGACATCGACCCTGCTCACGCTTGACGGAGGCGTAAGTCTAAAGAGCGCTACCCCCAGCGGCAAGCAAAGGCTTGCCGCTAGGGGTAAGCAGGGTCAGATCATGCGCCACAGTTCTTGTGGCATGCCAGCGTAGGCGGCCAGCGGGGGCATTACGAACGACTGGATCACCTGGATCGCCAGGAAGGCGAAGATCGGCGAGATGTCCATGCCGCCCAGGTTGGGCACCAGGCGGCGGAACGGTGCCAGTACCGGCTCGCTGATCTGGTAGGCCAACTCGGCCGCCGGATTGTGGCTGTTGGGGGCTACCCAGGACACGATCACCATGACGATCATGGCCACCCAGAAGATCTTCAGGAACAGCGAAGTGATGCCGATGATCGCCCACATCAGCAGGTGCAGGATGTCGCCGAAGGTGCCATAGGTGACCATCAGCACAAAGCCCATCAGCAGCGCCTGGATCACGATTGCCAACAGCAGAGACGAGGTGTCCAGCCCACCGACACTGGGAATGACCCGACGGATCGGCTTGAGCAGCGGCTGGGTGGCACGCACCGCGAACTGGCACAGCGGGTTGTAGAAATTGGCCTTGACCAGTTGCAGCACGAAGCGCAGCAGGACGATCACCAGGTACAGGCTGACCAAGGTTTGCACCACGAAGATCGCGGCGCCGGACAGTGCATTCATCTAAAGCTCCTTATTTGCCCAGTTGTTCGGCCAGTTCGGCGGAGCGCGTGGCTGCAGCTTGCAGCGCCTGCTCGACGATGGCTTCGAAGCCGCTGGCCTGGAACGATTTGATCGCCGCTTCCGTGGTGCCGGCGGGCGAGGTGACGCGGCGGCGCAGTTCGGCGGCATCGACATCGCTGGCAACCGCCATGCGCGCGGCGCCCAGGGCGGTCTGCAAGGTTAGCTGGGAAGCGGTTTCGCGTGGCAGGCCAAGTTTTTCGCCGGCTGCGGTCATGGCCTCGATCAGCAGGAAAAAGTAGGCCGGGCCGCTGCCGGATACGGCGGTAACGGCGTCCAGTTGCTGTTCTTGCTGCAACCACAAGGCGGTGCCCACGGCCGACAGCAGTTGTTCGGCCTGCTGGCGCTGTTCGCCGGACACTTCGGCGGTGGCGTACAGGCCGCTCACGCCCTGGCGCAGCAGTGCGGGGGTATTGGGCATGCAGCGTACCACCGGGCGAGCGCCCACCCAGCTTTGCAGGCTGGCGCAGGTGATGCCGGCAGCGATGGAAACGATCAGTTGGCCATCCCGCAGGTTGGGTTGCAGGGCCTGGCACACGGCCTTCATGACTTGTGGTTTGACCGCCAGCACGATGACGTCGGCGCCCTCGATGGCCTGGGCGTTGTCCTCGAAGGTTTCGATGCCGTGCTCGGCCTGGATACGGCCGCGGGTCTCGGCGCCCGGGTCGCTGGCGCGGATCTGCGAGGCGTCCAGCCCCTGGGCACGCAGACCGCCGATCAGGCTGGCGGCCATGTTGCCGGCGCCGATAAAGGCAATACGTGTCTTGCTCATGTCAGGTCCTTGTGGAAAAGAGTGAGTGAAGCATGGAATCAGGTGTTGCCGTAGTCGCGGGCACCGAACAGGGCGGTGCCGATACGCACCCAGGTCGCACCCTGTGCGATCGCGGCTTCCAGATCGTGGCTCATCCCCATGGACAGGGTGTCCAGATCAAGCCCCAGGTTTTCCTGCAACTGGCGCAAATGGGCGAAGGCAGCCTCCTGGGCGGCGCGGTCGTCGGTGGGCTCGGGGATTGCCATCAGCCCGCGCAAGCGCAGGTTGGGCAGCCCGGCCACGGCCTTGGCCAAGGCCGGCAGGTCTGCGGGGGCGCAGCCAGACTTGCTGTCTTCGCCACTCACGTTCACTTGCAGGCAGAGGTTCAGCGGCGCCAGACCGGCAGGGCGCTGCTCGGACAGGCGTTGGGCAATTTTCAGGCGGTCCACGGAATGTACCCAGTCGAAATGCTCGGCGATGGCCTTGGTCTTGTTCGACTGAATGGGGCCGATGAAGTGCCAGATCAAGGGCAAGTCGCTGAGCTCCTGCTGCTTTGTCAGCGCTTCCTGTAGGTAGTTCTCCCCGAAATCGCGCACGCCTGCGGTGTGGATCTCGCGGATGGCGCTGGCCGGCTTGGTCTTGCTCACGGCCAGCAACTGAACGCTGGCCGGATCGCGCCCGGCTGCCTGGGCGGCGCTGGCGATACGGGCGGAAATCGCGGAAAGGTTGTCTGCTAGGGTGGACATGGACGGATGCCGGCAACTGAAGGGTTTGCGGCATTCTACCTACTTGAAGGCCTTTGGGGAGTCTCATGGACGTGACTGACCTGTTGGCCCGGGCCGTGGATGCGGGGGCTTCGGACCTGCACCTGGCGGCGGGCCAGATACCGATGCTGCGTTTGGATGGCGAGTTGCAGGGGATGGATTTGCCGACCTTGGGGGCGGATGCCTTGATCGATGGCATGGCTGCCGTGCTGGATGACCACCAGCGACGACAGTGGGCCCATGGCGATGAACTGGATCTGGCGCTGGAGTTACCTGCCCTTGGGCGTTTTCGGCTGAACCTGTTTCGCCAATTGAATGGCCCAGCTGTCACTTTTCGGTTGATTCAGGGGCGAATTGCCACGCTGGATGAGCTTGATCTGGCAGATGTGTTTCAAGCTGTTGCCCAATGCCGTGATGGCTTGATCCTGGTGGGCGGGCCGACCGGCAGTGGCAAGTCCAGCACCCTGGCGACGCTGGTTGATCAACTGAATCGCGAGCGGGCGCTGCACATCATTACCCTGGAGGACCCTGTCGAAGTTATCCACGGCAGCCAGCGCAGCCTGGTCAATCAGCGTGAGGTGGGGCGTCATAGCCACAGCTTTGCTCAGGGGCTACGCAGTGCGCTGCGCCAGGACCCGGATGTGATCATGATCGGTGAGTTGCGTGACCTGGAAACCATTCGCCTGGCCCTGCGCGCGGCCGAAACCGGGCATCTGGTGCTGGCAACCGTGCATGCACGTTCGGCGGCCAGCAGTATCGACAGGTTGGTGGAGGTATTCGCTGCCGAGGAAAAGCCGTTGGTGCGGGCGATGTTGGCCGAGTCACTGCGCCTGGTGGTCGCGCAGGTGCTGGTCAGGCGTGTGGGCGGTGGACGGGTGGCGGCTCGGGAAGTGCTGGTGGCGACGCCGGCGGTGCGCAATCTGGTTCGGGAGGGGCGGATGGCGCAGTTGTGTTCGGTGATGCAGGCGGGAGGGGTGGAGGGGATGCGGACGATGGAGGGGGCGATGCGGGGGTTGAAAGAGAAGGGGCTGATCAACGACCTGTAGTGTTTACACCGGCCCTTTCGCGGGCAAGCCCACTCCCACAGGGTCAGCACAGATTTTGAGGGCTGTGTCATCGCTGTGGGAGCGGGCTGGCCCGCGAAGAGGCTGGCCTGCTTAACGCTTGGCCAGGCTCAGCTGCTGCTGTTCCTTCGGCAGTACTCGCTTGGCCACGACGTAATGCTTCTGCCAGTACGGCTTGCTCAGGGTGTCGATGCTCACCCGCTTGCCGCGCCGTGGGGCGTGGATGAAGCGGTCGTTGCCCAGGTAAATGGCAACATGGTTCACCCGGCGGCTCTTGATGTTGAAGAAAATCAGGTCGCCAGGCTTCAGGTCATCCTTGGCCACCTTCACGCCGTGGCCCTGGGCCATGGCATTGGAGGTGCGCGGCAGGTCGACATCGGCGACGTCGTTGAAGGCGTACTTGACCAGCCCGCTGCAGTCGAAGCCTTTTTTCGGGCTGCTGCCGCCCCAAACATAGGGGGTACCGAGCACATTCACCGCACGGCTGAGCACATCGCTGCTTTGCTTCGGCGACATGGCGGCAACCTGCACGCCGCGGCTGCTGGCGGCATTGCTTGGGCGAGCGCGCAGTGTGGTTTGCTTGACCGGTGCGTGTTTCACCGAGGCGTTGGTGGTGTAGCCGGTGAAACCATTGGGAAGACGTTGCTCACGATTGGTGGCGTGGGCGGCCAGGGGCAATAATAGGCAGAGGGTCAGCCATGTCTTGATCAAAGGCGGCATAGATGAAGCTCTTATGAATAGTTATGTGTTGGGCGCGCAACTTTATAACAGCTTTTTGATCAATCTTTGATCCGTTGGTCGATTGCCCAGGTGCCGTACGTCGGCCTGCGACGAGAAAGTCACATTTTTTTTTAGAAAATTTTCGGATAACCCAAAGGGGCTATGAATGAACAGTTATCAACAGGGGGCGCCCTTTCACGACACCCACAGCAAAACCATTGGCTACTTGCTGTGGATTTTCGGCTTCACCGGGTCCCATCGTTTCTACTATGGCAAGCCGATTACGGGGACCCTTTGGTTCTTCACCTTCGGCCTGCTGGGAATCGGTTGGCTGATCGACCTGTTTCTGATCCCGTCCATGGACCGTGAGGCTGACCTGAGGTTCCAGTCGGGGCGTATCGACTACAACATCGCCTGGGTTCTGCTGACCTTCCTGGGGGTGTTCGGCCTGCATCGCCTGTATCAGGGTAAATGGATCACCGCGATCATCTACTTCTTTACCGGCGGGTTGTTCCTGGTGGGGGTGCTGTATGACTTCTGGACGCTGAACAGCCAGGTTTCCGAGCGGAATGCGGGGCGGGGATGAGGTAGGCGGGGGCTGCAACGCAGCCCCCAACCAAGGCTTACTGGCGGGTCTGGCGCTGTTGCAGCAACAGGTTGCTGAACCCAGCCCCGGCCAGCTGCTTCTGTGCGCCGGTCAACTGCTCACGGTTGCTGAACGGCCCGACCAGCACGCGGTACCAGGTTTCGTCCTTGACCGTACCTGACTCCACCTTTACCGCCTGGCCCAGCAGAATGATCTGTGCGCGCACCTTGTCGGCATCGGCCTGCTTGCGGAACGAGCCCGCCTGCAGGAAGTACTGGGTGGTCGCTGCCGGCTTGATCACCGGTGGTGGCGGTGGCGGGGTCTGACCGAGCAAGGCTGCCTGTGCACGAGCGGTGTCTATCTTCGCCGCTTCGGCCGGGGTCACCGGGGTTACCGGCTGTGCCGGGACCGGAGGCGTCTTCTCTGGCACGGCCTCTGGCGGCACGATTACCTCGGACTCCGGCAGCAGGGTGTAGAAGTCATACTTCGGCTTCACCGGCTGCTGCGGGGTGGCCTGCGCGGGCTTGCTGGCCTCGGCCACCTTCTCCGGCTTCTGCTGCTCGGGTTTGGCGCGCTTGATGTCGTCGCCACCGGGTTCGAGCTTCATCAAGAACACGATGAACGCGCCTACGGTCAGGCCGACTGCCAGCCATACCCAGCCGGGGATCGGCTGTTTGGCCGGCGCCGTCTGACGGCTGGCGCCGCGCTTTGGGGCAGGTTTTTTCTTGGCAGCCAACTTACATGCGCTCCAGGGTTTCCAGGCCGAGCAGTTCCAGACCTTGTTTGAGGGTACGGCCGGTCAGGGCGGCCAGGCGCAGGCGGCTCTGCTGCTGTTCCAGGGTTTCGGCGGCGAGGATCGGGCAGTTCTCGTAGAAGCTGGAGAACAAGCCGGCCAAGTCGTACAGGTAGCTGCACAGCACGTGCGGCGTGCCTTTGTCGGCGACGTTGTTGAGGATTTCGCCAAACTGCGCCAAGCGTGCGGCCAGGTCCTGCTCGTGGGCCGCCTGCAATACGATGTTGCCTTCAACTTCGTCAAAGCCCTTGCCCAGCTTGCGGAACACGCCGGCTACGCGGGTGTAGGCATACAGCAGGTAAGGCGCGGTGTTGCCTTCGAAGTTGAGCATCAGCTCGAAGTTGAAGCTGTAGTCGCTGGTGCGGTGCTTGGACAGGTCGGCGTATTTCACCGCGCCAATGCCCACCACTTCGCCGATGTGGCGCAGTTCGGCTTCGGTCAGGCTCGGGTTCTTTTCCTTGACCAGCGCGTAGGCGCGCTCCTTGGCCTCGGTGAGCAAGTCGATCAGCTTTACGGTGCCGCCGTCACGGGTCTTGAACGGGCGGCCGTCAGCGCCGTTCATGGTGCCGAAACCCATGTGCTCCATTTGCATCGGGTGGCCGACAAAGCCTGCGCGGCGTGCCACTTCGAACACCTGGTTGAAGTGCAGGGCCTGGCGCTGGTCGACGAAGTACAGGGCACGGTCAGCGTTGAGCACGTTGCTGCGGTAGCGCACGGCGGCCAGGTCGGTGGTGGCGTACAGGTAGCCGCCGTCGGCTTTTTGCACGATCACCGGCAGTGGCTCGCCTTCGCTGTTCTTGAATTCTTCGAGGAACACGCACTGGGCGCCTTGGCTTTCGACCAGCAGGCCCTTGGCCTTGAGGTCGGCCACCACGTTGGCCAGGTCGTCGTTGTACGCGCTTTCGCCCATCACGTCGGCCATGGTCAGCTTGACGTTGAGCAGCTCGTAGGTCTTCTGGCAGTGCGACAGCGAGATGTCCTTGAAGCGTGTCCACAGGGCCAGGCACTCGGGGTCGCCGGCCTGCAGCTTGACCACCAGGCCACGGGCGCGAGTGGCGAACTCTTCCGATTCGTCGAAGCGTTTCTTCGCCGCCCGGTAGAAGTTTTCCAGGTCTGACAGCTCGTCACTGGTGATCGGGTTTTCCTGCAGGTAGGCCATCAGCATGCCGAACTGGGTGCCCCAGTCGCCGACGTGGTTCTGGCGAATGACGTTGTCACCCAGGAATTCCAGCACGCGCGCGACGCTGTCACCGATGATGGTCGAGCGCAGGTGGCCGACGTGCATTTCTTTGGCCAGGTTCGGCGCCGACATGTCGATGACGACCTTTTCGCTCGGGCCAGCTTTGCGCACGCCCAGGCGGGCGTCGGCCAGGGCGGCATCCAGGCGGTTGGCCAAAGCGTCGGTGTTCTGGAAGAAGTTCAGGAAGCCGGGGCCGGCGATCTCAACCTTGCTGATGTCGGCGCTGGCCGGCAGGGCATTGATCAGTTTCTCGGCCAGGTCGCGCGGCTTCATGCCAGCCGGCTTGGCCAGCATCATGGCGATGTTGCTGGCGAAGTCGCCGTGGGTCTTGTCCCGGGCGTTTTCCACCTGGATCGCCGGCGACAGCCCTTCAGGCAGCACACCGTCGTTGACGAGTTGGGTGAGGGCTTGCTGGATCAGCTGGCGAATGGTGTCTTTCATGGGGATCTCTTTTCGACCGCAAGCGCGGTGAGCGCCTGGATGCGCAGGTGGAAAAACTGGGCATTATCCGTTGCTGGAAGCGGGTTGCCAACCTTTGGGGCTGCAAAGCAGCGCCAGAGGTCAGTACAGGTCGACCGGGTCGACGTCCAGCGACCAACGCACCTGGCGCCCGCTCGGCATTTGCTCCAACACTAGCAACCAGGCGCTGATCAGTCGATGCAAAGGCGCCCGGGTATTGGCCTGTATCAACAGTTGCGCGCGGTAGCGCCCGGCGCGGCGTTCCATGGGCGCCGGCACCGGGCCCAGCAGCTCTATGCCTGGCAGGCGCTGTTCGGCCACCAGGCGCTCGGCGGCGGCGCAGGCTTCGTCGAGGAAACCTTCGGCCTGCCCCGGCTTGTGCGCTTCGGCACGCAGCAGGGCCAGGTGGGAGTAAGGTGGCAGCCCGGCGGCGCGGCGTTCATCCAGGGCCTGTTCGGCAAAGGCAAAGTAGCCCTGCTCGGTCAACTGCACCAGCAGCGGGTGGTCGGCCAGGTGGGTCTGGATGATGACCTTGCCGGGCTCTTCGGCCCGCCCGGCCCGTCCGGCTACCTGTACGATCAGCTGCGCCATGCGCTCGCTGGCGCGAAAATCACCCGAGAACAGCCCGCCATCGGCATCGAGGATGGCCACCAGGGTCACCCGGGGGAAGTGGTGGCCCTTGGCGAGCATCTGCGTGCCGACAAGGATGCTCGGCTGGCCGCGCTGAATGGTATTGAACAGGTTGTGCATGGCGTCCTTGCGCGCCGTGCTGTCGCGGTCCACGCGCAGGATCGGGTAGTCCGGGAACAGCACCTTCAGGCGTTCTTCGGCACGCTCGGTACCCGCGCCGACCGGGCGCAGGTCGACGTGATTGCACTGCGGGCACTGGTGCGGCAGGCGTTCGTCATAGCCGCAGTGGTGGCAGCGCAGCACGCCAGAGCGCTGATGCACGGTCATGCGCGCATCACAGCGCGGGCACTCGGACAGCCAGCCACAATCGTGGCACAGCAGGGTCGGGGCGAAGCCGCGGCGGTTAAGGAACACCAGCACTTGTTGGCCGGCCTCCAGGGTCTGGCGGATGGCTTGTTGCAACGGGCCGCTGATGCCACTGTCCAGCGGCAAGCTCTTTACATCCAGGCGCAGCATGCGCGGCGGGCGGGCTCCGCCAGCGCGCTGGTTCATGCGCAGCAGGTGGTAGCGGCCGGTTAGGGCGTTGTGCAAGGTTTCCAGCGACGGCGTGGCAGAACCGAGCAGGATCGGGATGTTCTCCTGGTGGGCGCGTACCATTGCCAGGTCTCTGGCGTGGTAGCGCAGCCCTTCCTGCTGTTTATAGGAGCCGTCGTGCTCTTCGTCGATGATGATCAGGCCGGGGTTTTTCATCGGCGTGAACAGTGCCGAGCGGGTGCCGATGATGATGTCGGCCTCGCCGTCGCGAGCGGCCAGCCAGGCGTCCAGGCGCTCGCGGTCGTTGACCGCCGAATGCAGCAGGGCGATGCGGGCATTGAAGCGTTGTTCGAAGCGCGCCAGGGTCTGTGGGCCGAGGTTGATCTCCGGGATCAGCACCAGTGCCTGCTTGCCGGCCTCCAGCGTCTCGCGGATCAGTTGCAGGTAGACCTCGGTCTTGCCGCTGCCGGTGACGCCGGCCAGCAGGAACGCGCCGAAGCCGTCAAAGCCTTCTCGCACGGCGTCGAAGGCATTGCGTTGCTCTTCGTTGAGCGGGAGTTCCGGCTGTGCCAGCCAGTGCTCATGGCGTAGCGCCGGCAGGTGCCGGCGCACCTCGATCTGAACCAGCTCCTTGGCCAGCAGCAAGTCGAGGCTGTCCTTGTTCAGGTTGAGCTTGGTCAGCAGGCTGTGGGCCACGCCGTGCGGGTGCTGGGCCAGGGTCTTCAGGGCGTCGCGCTGGCGCGGCGCGCGGGCGATGCGCGGGTCTTCCAGGCGGGCGCCGGGGGCAATGTGCCAGAAGCGTTCCTGGCGCATTTCAGCGGGTTCGCCCTGGCGCAGCAGCGTGGGCAAGGCCCAGCTCAGGGTGTCGCCCAGGCTGTGCTGGTAGTACTGGGCTGTCCATAAGCAGAACTTGAACAGCGACGCCGGGATGGGGGACACCGGGTCGAGCAAGGCGCTGGCCGGCTTGAGTTTGTCGGCGGGTACTTCACTCTGCGTGCACACCTCCACCAACACGCCGATCATTTCGCGGCGACCGAAGGGCACGCGAATGCGCATGCCCGGGGTCAAGGTCTGGCGTGCCATGCTCGCCGGCGCCTTGTAGTCGAACAGGCGACGCAGCGGGGAGGGCAGGGCAAGGCGCAGGATGACGTCGGACACGCAAAAAGTCTCGGAGGGCGTTACAAGAACTGGCGAGCCTAGCAGACGACGGTCGGTGCAAGCGACATCTTGCGCTGACGGTGTGCTCTGGTATTATTCGCCGCCTAATTACGTGCGGTATTCAACAATTGGTGTTGGGTGGCGGCACGCAGCTCGAGGAAGTGACCATGAAAGAAGGTATCCACCCGAACTACGAAGTAGTTGCAGTCACCTGCAGCTGCGGCAACAAGTTCGAAACCCGTTCGACCCTGGGCAATGTCCTGTCGATCGACGTTTGCAACCTGTGCCACCCGTTCTACACCGGTAAGCAGAAAGTCCTGGACACCGGTGGTCGCGTACAGAAGTTCGCCGACCGCTTCGGTATGTTCGGTACCAAGAAGTAATCATGCGCATGGCGAATCCTTCGGGCTTCGCGTTGTTGCTGAAGAAGGCGCCCCTTGTGGGCGCCTTTTTTGTGGCCGCTATCTGGCATTCTTCGGCCCATGCGTTCTGCCCGCTGCCAGGCAAGCCCCAGTTGGTAGCGGTGCGACAGGTGGTCGATGGCGATACCTTGCGCCTGGCCGATGGCCGCAGTGTGCGGCTGATCGGTATCAATGCTCCGGAAATCGGCCGCAAAGGGCGCAGCAGCGAGCCCTATGCCGAGGCAGCCAAGCGGCGCCTGCAGGCGTTGGTTCAGGAAAGTGACGGGCGTGTCGGGCTGGTGCCTGGCGTTGAATCCAAGGACAAATACGGCCGCACACTGGCGCACGTCTATGGCCGTAATGGCAACAATCTGGAAGCACAGTTGCTTAGCGAGGGCTTGGGTTATCGCGTGGCGGTTGCCCCCAATGTGCGCCTCAACGGCTGCCAGCAGCTCGCGGAGCAAGCCGCGCGCAAGGCGGGTAGCAACCTGTGGCGCCGTTCGCCCGTGGTGCCCGCAAGCGCTGTCAGGCAGTCGGGTTTTGCTTTGGTCGGTGGCCGCATCAAGGGCATCGAGCGCAACCGCGGCGGGGTCTGGCTGACCCTGGACGATGCTGTGGTGCTACAGGTTCCCGCTCGTCTGCAGCGCAACTTCCCTGCCAGCTTCTTCGATAACCTCAAAGGACGCCAGGTCGAAGCGCGTGGTTGGGTGCTGGATCGTTCCCGCAGGGGCGGCCTCAAGCCTGGGCAGCGACGTTGGGTGTTGCCATTGACCGATCCGAGCATGTTGGAGCGAATTTCAGGCTAAAAGATGTAGACATTTCGCTATTGGATTGTACACACTGTGAGCCGTATGCCCCGTGGGTTATAGCGTAAAGTCGTAGGCTAAAGGCCTTGACACAAGTGACCGACCAGTCTTGTGACTCCCCGGCTCTTTGCGTATCCTCGGCGGTCCGTCAGAACAGTAAATAGCGGAATGCCCACCATGTCAGACCTGAAAACCGCCGCTCTCGAATATCACGCTCAACCTCGTCCGGGGAAACTGAGCGTCGAACTCTCCAAGCCCACTGCCACCGCCCGTGACCTCGCCCTGGCCTACAGCCCAGGTGTTGCAGAGCCGGTACGCGAAATTGGCCGTGATCCAGAGCTGGCTTACAAATACACCGGCAAAGGCAACCTGGTTGCGGTGATTTCCGATGGCACCGCCATCCTCGGTCTGGGTGACCTCGGCCCACTGGCTTCCAAGCCGGTCATGGAAGGCAAGGGTGTTCTGTTCAAGCGTTTCGCTGGTATCGATGTATTCGACATCGAGGTCGAGTCGGAAAGCCCGCAAGCGTTCATCGACACCGTCCGCCGCATTTCGATCACCTTCGGTGGCATCAACCTTGAAGACATCAAGGCCCCTGAGTGCTTCGAAATCGAGCGCACCTTGATCGAGCAGTGCGACATCCCGGTGTTCCACGATGACCAGCACGGTACCGCCATCGTTACCGCCGCCGGCATGATCAACGCCCTGGAAATCGCCGGCAAGAAGCTGGAAGACGCCAAGATCGTCTGCCTCGGCGCCGGCGCTGCCGCCATCTCCTGCATGAAGCTGCTGGTGAGCATGGGTGCCAAGGTCGAGAACATCTACATGATCGACCGTAGCGGCGTGATCCACGCTGGCCGTGACGACCTGAACCAGTACAAGGCGCAGTTCGCCCACGCTACTGACAAGCGCACTCTGGCCGATGCCCTTGACGGTGCCGACGTGTTCGTAGGTCTGTCCGGCCCGAACCTGCTGAGCCCGGAAGGCCTGAAGTCGATGGCTGCCAACCCAATCGTGTTCGCCTGCTCGAACCCGGATCCGGAAATCTCGCCAGAGCTGGCGCACGCCACTCGCAGCGACGTGATCATGGCTACCGGTCGTTCCGACTACCCGAACCAGGTCAACAACGTACTGGGCTTCCCGTTCATCTTCCGTGGTGCCCTGGACGTTCGCGCCAAGCGCATCAACGAAGAAATGAAGATCGCCGCTGCTATCGCCCTGAAAGACCTGGCCAAGCTGCCAGTGCCTAAGGAAGTGTGCGAAGCCTACGGTGTCGAAGGCCTGGAGTTCGGTCGTGAGTACATCATTCCGAAGCCGCTGGACGCACGCCTGATCACCGTCGTTTCCGACGCCGTGGCCAAGGCCGCCATCGAATCCGGTGTGGCTACCCTGCCGTATCCGAAGCACTACCCGCTGACCAGCGTGGATGAAGTGTTCAACGGCTGATTGCCGCTGTAGCAACATAAAAAAGCCCCGGCTCGGATGAGCCGGGGCTTTTTGTTGTGCCGTGGAAATGTTTCAGGGTGGCAAGGTGCTTGTGATGAGACTGTTGGCGCCTATGAGATCGAGCGCCGCGCGGGCGGCGCTCGATTGGCGCGCCCACGCAAATCCTGAGTCAGACACCCTGCTTCAGAACAGATCCATCGGCGCTGCTTCATCGGCTGGCAGCGGGCTGCCCGGTGCCGCGCCATTGCCCAGCTCGTCCACCGATGGCGGCGAGTCTTCGGCCTTGAACAGCTCGAAGTAGGCATTCGGTGTGCTCGGCGAGGCGGCGCGCCCGCTGACCGGGTCCACCCGCAGGCTGAGGATGCCTTCCGGTTCTGCTGGCGCATGCGCCGGTTTGTCCTTGAGCGCCGCGCCCATGAAACTCATCCAGATCGGCAGCGCCGCCGTACCGCCGTACTCGCGGCGACCGAGCGTTTCTGGCTGGTCGAAACCGACCCACACGGTCGTCACGTAGTCGGCGTTGTAGCCCGAGAACCAGGCGTCCTTGGATTCGTTGGTGGTACCGGTCTTGCCCGCCAGGTCGGTACGGCCCAAGGCCAGTGCCCGGCGACCGGTACCGCGCTTGATCACGTCCTGCAGCATGCTGGTGAGGATGTAGGTGGTACGCCCGTCGACGATCTGTTCGGCTATCGCCGGCGCTTGTGGTGCAGTTGCCACCTGACTGAAGGCAGGCGGTGCTTCGCCTGGCATGGCGGCGGTGCTGATTGGCTGCTCGGGTGCGGCCAGGCCAGCCTGGTCCTCGGCACCTTGCGGTACGCGGGCTGGGTTGGAAGTAAACAGCGTCTCGCCGCTGCGGCTTTCGATGCGGTCGATCAGGTAAGGGGTGATCTTGTAGCCACCGTTGGCAAAGGTGCTCCACCCGGTGGCGATTTCCATCGGGGTCAGGGTGGCGGTACCCAGTGCCAGCGACAGGTTGCGCGGCAGGTCCTGCTTGTTGAAGCCGAACTTGGCGATGTAGTCGATGGTGCGGTCCACGCCCATGGCCTGCAGCAGGCGGATCGACACCAGGTTGCGCGATTTGTACAGCGCCTCACGCATGCGGATCGGGCCGAGGAAGGTGTTGGTGTCGTTCTTCGGCCGCCACACTTTATCCACCGACTCGTCAACGAACACGATCGGCGCATCGTTGACCAGGGTGGCGGCGGTGTAACCGCTGTCCAGCGCGGCGCTGTAGATGAATGGCTTGAAACTAGAGCCAGGTTGGCGCTTGGCCTGCATGGCGCGGTTGTAGTTGCTCTGCTCGAACGAGAAGCCGCCGACCAGGGCGCGGATGGCGCCGTTGTAGGGGTCAAGGGTAACCAGTGCACTCTGCGCACCGGGCACCTGGCTGAACTTGAACTTGCCATCTTCCAGACGTTGCAAGCGCACCAGGTCACCGACCTGTGCCACGTCGGAAGGCGACTGCGGTGTGCGCCCCTGGGCGTTGCTGTTGATGAACGGGCGCGCCCATTTCATGGTGTCCCAAGCAACCTGTGCTTCCTGGCCGTCACGGGTCAGCACTTTGAGGCCGGTTTTTTCAACTTGAGTGACAATGGCTGGCTCCAGGCCGCCGAGGGTGCGTTGTTTGCCCAGTTCCTGCAGCCAAGCTGCCTGGGTACGGCCCGGGAAGCGTGCTTCAGGGCCGCGGTAACCGTGGCGTTCGTCGTAATCGGAAAGCCCGTTGAGGACGGCCTTGTTGGCCATTTCCTGCATGTCGCTGGGCACGGTGGTCGTGACGCGGAAGCCCTCGGTATAGGCATCGCTGCCGTAACGGCCGACCATTTCCGCGCGGGCCATTTCAGCGATGTACGGGGCATTCACTTCAGGCGTCGGTACGTGGTAGCTGGCGTTGAGCGGCTCGGCCAAGGCGGCCTGGTAGCTGGCCTCGTCGATCTTGCCCAGCTTGTACATGCGGCCGAGGATCCAGTCGCGGCGTTCCTTGGCACGTGCCGGGTTGGCCAGTGGGTTGAAGCGCGACGGTGCTTTGGGCAGGCCGGCGATCATCGCCATCTGCGCCAGGCTCACGTCACGGATCGACTTGCCGTAGTACACCTGCGCAGCGGCGTCGATACCGTAGGCGCGGTTGCCCAGGTAGATCTTGTTCACGTACAGCTCAAGGATTTCGTCCTTGGTCAGCTCACGCTCGATTTGCAGGGCCAGCAGGATTTCGTTGGTCTTGCGCGAGAAGCTGCGCTCGCTGGTGAGGAAGAAGTTCTTCGCCACCTGCATGGTGATGGTGCTGCCGCCGGTCTGGATGTGCCCGGTTTTCACCAGCTGGGTCGCGGCACGCATCAGGCTGCTGGGGTCTACACCATAGTGGTTGAGGAAGTTGTCGTCCTCAGCTGACAGCAGCGCCTGAATGAATTGTGGGGGAATTTCCGCGAAGCGGATCGGCGAGCGGCGCATTTCGCCGAATTCGGCAATCAGCTTGCCGTCGCTGCTGTACACCCTGAGTGGGATCTGCAACTGGATGCTTCTGAGTGACTCGACCGAGGGCAGGCTGGGGCTAAGATACAGAAACGCACCGCTCACACCGAGTACGAGCGCGCAGATGACTGCGACGGATGACCACCAGAAGAACTTCAGCAGACGTATCAAGGCTTTTCGGTGTCCAGGTTGGGAGTGGATTGCACGCGGGTCCGGCGGACCAAAAAACGCTGGGCATTATAAGCATTTTTTCGCCTCTCCGGGTTACCGGCCAGGCTACCCGTCGCCTCGATGGATAGCCTCGGCCCAGTGTTGCCGCGGGGTTGCCACAGACAGCAGGGAAGTCGCGATGCTTGGACGCTTCGGCAAGGATGCCGGTTCACTCGTGGGGGTGGAAATTGCCCCGGATGCCGTTCGCATGCTGCAACTGCAGCAGCGCAATCGACGCTGGCGGGTGGTGGGGTCGGCACAAGAACCGCTTATGGCACCGCTGGGTGATGATTGGGTGGCGGAGCCTGATGCAGTGGTGGCTGCGTTACAGCGCGCCTACCAGCGTAGCGGGCTCAAGCAGCGCCGGGTGGCGCTGGCATTACCGGCCAGCCAGGTCATCTGCAAACTGTGCCACCTGCCTGCGCAACAGAACGAAGCGCAGTTGGAGGCGCGGTTGCTGGCCGATGCTGAGCGGCTGTTTCCGTTTCCACTGGAAGACCTGGCCCTGGATTTTCAGGTCTTGGGGGCTTCCAGTGTTCAGCCAGGCTGCAGTGAGGTGATGGTTGCTGCCTGTCGGCAGAGCGCGCTGGCGTCACTTGAATCAGTGGTCGAGGCGGCGGGCTTGCAGTTGGAAGCCGTCGAGGTCGACAACATTGCTTTGTGCCGCATGTTGCCACGGGGCGGCTCGGAGGGGGCGGCGTTGTTGCGTGTCGACGCTCGCAGCCTGACCCTCTATGACTGGCTGCCGGGCAGGGTATACCAGCGCCGTGAGCTGCCAGTCTCCGGTTTGGAGACTAGCGGGCTGTTGCCAGAGCATTTGCAGGCGCTGCTGACCGAAAAAAACCTGCCTGCGGGCTTGTGGATTAGCAGCAGCTCAGCGATTGACTCAGGCTGGTTGCAAGGGCTTGGCAATCGGCTGAACCTGCCGTGCAGGTGCCTGCCCGGCCTGACGGGGCTTGAGCATGTCGATGGGTCGATGCTCCTGGCCTGTGCCTTGGCCGTGGGAGGGTTGCGCCCATGATGCGGTTAAACCTTCTGCCATGGCGTGAACGGCAGCGTCAGGCTGCGCTGCGGCGTTTTCGCGGCCAGCTGGTTGCTGGCGCTTTACTGGCCTTGTGCGCCGTGATGCTGGTCGATCAATTGGCCCGCCAGCGCGGGCAGCAGCAGGCGCTGGCCAATACCCAGTTCCAGGCTGCCCTTGAGGAGCTGGACGAGCAGTTGCGGCCGCTGGCCGATGTACGCACGCAGCATGCAGCATTGCTCGCCCGGGCCTCGGCGCTGGAAGGCTTGCGTGCCCACCAGGGGATGTTGGCCGGTCTGTTCGCTGACCTTGAGGGGGCTTTGCCTGAAGGTGTGCAACTCCTTGAGCTCAGCCTTGAAAGCGGCCGCCTGCAGATGACCGGCTTGGCTGCATCCGGTGCTGTGGTTGCGCAGTTCATGCGTGACTTGAACCGCTCGAGCGTTTTGCTCGATTTGGAACTCAAGCGCATCAAGAGCCTGCCGGGCGGCGATGAATTCCTGCTGACCGCGCGCGTTTCGGCGTTTTGGTCGTGAGTACTGCACAGCTTCTCGCTTGGTTGGCTGTGGTCGAGCGCTCCGATCGCTGCCGACGACTGGCGCCAGCGCTGGTAGCCGCTGTGTTGTTCAGCCTGGGCTGCGCGATGCGCCTGCCGGCACTGATTCAGCAGCAGTCACGCGAGGATGTCAGGTACGCCGAATTGAATCAGAGGCAGGCAGCCAGTGCATTGCGGTTGGCCGAGCTTGAGCAGTTGCGGGCTGCTGTGGTGGCCGCCGAGCAGCGGTTGCAGGAGGCGCGCTGGCAACTGGCTGGCGGGGAGGGCATGAGTGACCTGCTTGAGCGCCTGGCGGTGACCGGGCATGCGCAGGGTTTGCTGGTCGAGCGCCTCGATGTCGATAAGGGCGAGCAACAGGCTGGTTTGCGCAAAGTGCCGCTGGAGTTGCAAGTGGTGGGGCGTTACTCAGCCTTGCGGTTGTGGTTGGACGACTGGTTGGGGCAGGTGCGAGTGCTGCACAGCGATGACATGAGCCTGGCTGCCGTTGATCGCCAGCCTGGGCTGTTGCGCCTGCGGTTGCGGGTTTATGCCTATGACGCGCCCGCACCCATGAAGGCACCTGCGATGCTGGCGCGGCTACCGGCAAGGGCTGCAATGGCTGCGCCTGCCGTAGACCCGTTTGCCCCTGTGGCGGCGCGGTTGACCGCAACGGGGCTGGCCGGTGTGCCGCTGGCGCAGCTGGAGATGGTCGGTAGCCTGGCGCGCGGGGCGGCACGCGAAGCATTGCTGATGGCGGCTGGCAGGCTTTACCGCGTGCGCCCAGGTGACCGGGTAGGGCGTGATCAGGGGGTGGTGGCGTACATCGACCAACGTCAGGTCGAAGTGCGGGAGCGGCTGTTCATGGCGGGGGAGTGGCACGAACGCACGGCGTTCATCACCCTTGCCAAGCGCCTGGGCAAGGAGGCCTCGGACCAGAATGAAAACGTGGATGAAATATCTGCTGGCAACCCTGCTGTCGGTTCCGCTGGCGTCGGCGACGTCTTATGAGGGTGAGCCGCTGTCGTTGAACTTTCAGGATGTAGAGGTGCGCGCGGTACTGCAGGTACTGGCGGACTATGCCGGGGTAAACCTGGTAGCCAGCGATGCGGTGCAAGGCAACGTCACGATGCGCTTGCAGGACGTGCCGTGGGATCAGGCACTGGACCTGGTGTTGCGCAGCAAGGGCCTGGCTCGGCGCCAGGAGGGTAATGTGCTGTTGGTGGCGCCTGCCGCCGACTTTGCCGCACAGTCAGCCGAGACCCGTGCGGGGCAAGTGCTGGAAGCGCAGTTGCAACCTTTGCGTCGGGAACTGCTGCCTATTCACCACGCCAAGGCTGCCGATTTGGCGGAGTTGCTACAGGCGAGCCTGGTGGGTGACGGTATTCTCACGGGTAGCCTGAGTGTCGATGAGCGCACCAATACCCTGGTGGTGCACCTGCCTGCCGACCGCCTGGCCGAATTGCGGCAACTGGTGACGCAGTTGGATGTGCCGGTGCGCCAGGTAGCGATCGAGGCGCGTATCGTCGAGGCCAACGTCGATTACGAGAAGAGCCTGGGGGTGCGCTGGAGCGGGCCGCTATACGGCGCGCAACTGCGGCCAGGCAAAGAATTGTTCGTCGATCTCGGCGTCGAGCGTGCCGGCGGCAGTATCGGCCTTGGGTTATTGCGCGGGGACGTGTTGCTGGACCTTGAGCTCAGCGCCATGGAAAAGAGTGGTAACGGCGAGATCATTTCGCAGCCCAAGGTGGTCACGGCCGACAAGGAAACGGCGAGGATCCTCAAGGGAACCGAGGTGCCTTACCAGGAAACCAGCCAAAGCGGTGCGACCTCGGTATCTTTTCGCGAAGCGTCGCTGTCGTTGGAAGTTACCCCGCAGATCACCCCGGACAATAAGGTGATCATGACCGTCAGGGTGACCAAGGACGAGCCGGATTACGTCAATGCCTTGAACAACGTACCGCCGATCCGCAAGAACGAGGTAAATGCCAAGGTTCGTGTGGCTGATGGCGAAACGATCGTGATTGGTGGCGTTTACTCGACTTCGCAAAACAATGTGGTCGACAAGGTGCCATTTTTCGGCGATCTGCCGTATGTTGGGCGGCTGTTTCGACGCGATGCATTACAAGAGAAAAAATCCGAGCTGCTGGTCTTCCTGACTCCGCGTATCATGAGTGACCAGGCGATTGCTGTGAGTCGTTGATTCTGTGCGAAATTTGATACTTGTGGGGCCCATGGGCGCTGGTAAAAGCACCATCGGACGCCTATTGGCCAAAGAGCTGCGCCTGCTGTTCAAGGATTCCGACAAGGAAATCGAACTGCGATGCGGCGCCAACATCCCGTGGATTTTCGACAAGGAAGGCGAGCCGGGTTTCCGTGATCGCGAGCAAGCGATGATCGCCGAGCTGTGCGCGCTCGACGGCGTGGTCCTGGCCACCGGCGGCGGCGCGGTGATGCGTGAAGCCAACCGTCAGGCGCTTTATCGGGGAGGCCGGGTGATCTACCTGCATGCTTCGGTGGAGCAGCAGGTCGGGCGCACCGCGCGCGACCGCAACCGCCCGCTGCTGCGTACCGCCAATCCCGAGGCAACCTTGCGTACCTTGCTGGAAACCCGCGACCCGCTCTACCGCGAAATCGCCGACCTGGTCGTGGAAACCGATGAGCGGCCGCCACGCATGGTGGTGATCGATATTCTTGAGCGCTTGCAGCAGTTGCCGCCCCGTTAACCCGGGACTATTCTCGGCCACCAGCCGGGGCGAGGTTCAACGTTACCGCGCAGGTTGCCCGAATGGCGCCGCGCCCAAGTACATTGTGGGGATACATGCAGACACTAAAGGTCGACCTGGGCGAGCGTAGCTACCCGATCTACATTGGCGAAGGCCTGCTGGACCAGCCCGAACTGCTGGCGCCGCACATTGCCGGCCGGCAGGTTGCCATCGTTTCCAACGAGACCGTCGCCCCCCTGTATCTCGAACGCCTGAGCAAGACCCTGGGTGCCTACTCGGTACTGCCGGTGGTGTTGCCCGATGGCGAAGCCCACAAGAATTGGGAAACCCTGCAACTGATTTTCGATGGCTTGCTGACAGCCCGCCATGATCGTCGCACCACCGTGGTCGCCCTGGGCGGCGGCGTGATCGGCGACATGGCCGGCTTCGCTGCCGCTTGCTACCAGCGCGGTGTCGACTTCATCCAGGTGCCGACCACCCTGTTGTCCCAGGTCGACTCTTCGGTGGGCGGCAAGACCGGCATCAATCACCCGCTGGGCAAGAACATGGTCGGTGCCTTCTATCAGCCCAATGCGGTACTGATCGATACCACCAGCCTCAAGACCCTGCCCGCGCGCGAACTGTCCGCAGGCCTGGCCGAAGTGATCAAGTACGGCCTGATTTGCGACAAACCGTTCCTCGCCTGGCTCGAAGACAATATGCAGGCCCTGCGCGCCCTCGACTCGGCAGCCCTGACCGAGGCCATCCGCCGCTCCTGCGCGGCCAAGGCCGCAGTAGTGGGGGCTGACGAGCGCGAGTCGGGCGTACGGGCCACGCTGAACCTGGGGCATACCTTCGGGCATGCCATCGAAACCCACATGGGCTATGGCGTGTGGTTGCACGGCGAGGCCGTGGCGGCGGGCACGGTGATGGCCCTGGAAATGTCCATGCGTCTTGGCTGGATCGACCAGGCCGAGCGCGATCGCGGTATCCGCCTGTTGCAGGATGCAGGTTTGCCGGTGGTGCCACCACAGGAAATGACCCCGGCGCATTTCATGGAGCACATGGCGGTCGACAAGAAGGTGCTCGACGGTCGTCTGCGTCTGGTGCTGCTGCGCCAGATGGGCGAGGCCGTAGTGACCGACGACTATTCGAAAGAGATTCTACAGGCCACGCTGTCGGCGGATTACCGCGCGATCGTGGCCCAGCTTTGAGGTTGTGACAGCGCAATGACCAGTTTGCATGCCGATGAGGCCTTTCTCGACCATTACCAGTTGAGCCACGATCCGTTCGCGCCCCGCGTGCCCGGTTTCAAGTTCTTCCCGGCCCAGCGCAAGCCCGTGCTCGGCCAACTGCACCACCTGGCGCGCTACAGCCAGTTGATGCTGGTGGTCAGCGGCCCGCTGGGCAGCGGTAAGTCGCTGCTGCGCCAGGCCTTGGTGGCCAGCACCAACAAACAGGCTGTGCAAAGTGTGGTGGTGTCTGCCCGCAGCGCCAGCGATGCCTCCAGCATGCTCGCCCACGTCGCCCAGGACCTTGGTGTGGCCCAGCCTGAAGTGCAGGCGATCCTGTCCAAAGTGGTGCAGCTGGCACTGACCGGGCAGGAAGTGTATTTGCTGGTGGACGATGCGGAACAACTCGACGAGTCGGCACTCCAAGCGTTGCTGGAATTGGCGGCGGGGGTGCCGGAAGGGCGCCCGCACGTGTTCCTGTTCGGTGAGCCATCGCTGATTGCCGGGCTGGACGAGCTCAATGTCGAGGAAGAACGCTTCCACATCATCGAGCTTGCCCCCTACAGTGAGGAAGAAACCCGCGAATACCTGGAGCAGCGCCTGGAGGGCGCCGGCCGGGGCATCGAGGTGTTCAGCCGTGAACAGATCGCCGATATCCATGAAAACTCCGACGGTTGGCCTGGCAATATCAACCAGGTCGCCCGTGACACTTTGATCGAAGCCATGATCGCCAGCCGCTCGACGGCCAAGCGACCATCCATGGGGTTCAAGATGCCTAAAAAACATGTGCTCGCGCTGTCCGCTGTGGTCGTGGTCGCCGTTGCGGCTGCAGTATTGATGCCCAAGAAAAGCGACAAGGCCCCCGCCGAAGCGCCAGCCGCCCAGGCTCAGTTGCCACTGGGCGACGGCAAGCAGGGTGCTGCCATCGAGTTCTCTGGCTCGTCCCAGCCCATGCCGCTGCCGCTGGTTGGCCAGTCGCAGCCGGTGATGCGCGAGCCGTTGGCCCAGGCCGCAGGCATGGGCGAGGGCGAAGAAGGCAGCCCGGCAGGTGATACCGCCCTGCAGCCTGGCAACCCACCACCTACCGTGACTACCATCGCGCCGCCGCAAGGTGTGCCGGCAGGCCCGGCCCCCGCGCCTGCTCAGCCAGTCGCCAGTGCGCCTGTGGAGCCGGTTGCACCTGCGCCAAAGCCTGTTGCAACCCAACCCGTAAAACCGGTTGCGCCTGCCAAGCCTGCTCCCGCGCCGACCCAGGTTGCCGTGGCCAAGCCGGCCGCCAAACCTGCCGAGAAACCAGCGGCCGCTGGCGGTGGCAGTGGTGGTTGGTACGCGGGGCAGAAGCCAGGTAATTATGTGGTGCAGATCCTCGGCACCAGCTCCGAAGCTTCGGCCCAGGCATACGTCAAGGCCCAGGGTAGCGACTATCGCTACTTCAAGAAAAACCTGCAGGGCAAGCCACTGTATGTAGTCACTTACGGCAGCTTCGCCAACCGCGACGCAGCGGTTGCAGCAATCAAGAACTTGCCAGCGAAGGTCCAGGCTGGTAAACCTTGGCCACGTACCGTGGGCAGCGTCCAACAAGAGCTGGCCACGGCCCGCTGATACCTTCCGGGCGGCATCACCCCGCCGCCCTGTAGCTAAGCGAATTCTAGCTTTCGACTAGCCTGCTGCGCCCGAGCGCGGCAGGCTTTTCTGTCCCAGACTGCCGGCCACAAGCCCCTAGTTGCAGTCATGGCTGAAACGCTTCAGACTCAAGCCAAGCCGCTATCACGGCGCATGGCGCAAAAACATTCAAAATTGCGACATAAATTTTCAATGGTGAGACATGAAAATTTGTGGGCATCGCT